>JALYUH010000355.1 GCA_030853985.1 Bacteroidota bacterium
GGCGTGTTCATTCGGCGAAGAGATTTGGTTACCTTTGGGGCAAAATTGCGGCTTTTTCGCGGCCCGGCCCGAAAGCAGCGGTTTTCCTTGAAACCACCAATGCTTTTCAGAGGTTGTTATGCATGCAGCCTTTCTTATTCGATTTCGCCACCTTATTCCCGCCTAGATGAAGTTTCTGGTTTGCATTTCCAACGTGCCCGACACGACCACCAAAATCGCCTTTACGCCCGATAACAAGGAGTTCAACAAGGCCGGGGTGCAGTTCGTGATTAACCCCTGGGACGAATACGCCCTTACCCGCGCCATCGAGCTGAAAGAAGCCGCCGGTAGCGGCACCGTGACGGTGCTGAACGTGGGCCAGGCCGATACCGAGCCCAACATCCGCAAAGCCCTCGCCATTGGGGCCGACGACGCCATTCGTGTCGATGCCGTGCCGCAAGACGCCTACTTCGTGGCCGAGCAGATTGCCGCCATCGCTAAAGAAGGGGCCTACGACGTGATTCTGATGGGCAAGGAGAGCATCGACTACAATGGTTTCCAGGTGCACGGCATGGTGGGCGAAATGCTCGGCATCCCGACCGTGGCCCCAGCCATGAAGCTGGATATGAGCGGCAACACCGCCACGCTGGAGCGCGAAATCGAAGGCGGCAAGGAGATTGTGAGCGTGAACACGCCCTTTGTGGCCTCGTGCCAGCAGCCCATGTGCGAGCCCCGCATCCCCAACATGCGCGGCATCATGACGGCCCGCACCAAGCCCCTGAAAGTGGTGCCCGCCGTGGGCGAGCCCGCCCGTACCACCGTGGCCGAGTACGCGCTGCCCCCCAAGAAGCAGGGCGTAAAGCTCATCGATGCCGAAAACGCCGGCGAGCTCATCAAGCTCCTCCGCAACGAAGCCAAAGTCATCTAACTTGAATTATAAATTTTGAATTATAAATTATAAATGGGGTTTCGACAGAGTCGCAACTACTTGTTTATCAATTCGTAATTCATAATTTATAATTTATAATTTCCTCATAATATGTCTGTATTAGTTGTTGTTGAATGCGCCGACGGCGAAGTAAAAAAGTCGTCGCTGGAAGTGGCCTCCTACGGGGCTGACGTGGCTGCCATGCTGGGCACCACTGCCACGGCCATCGCCGTAGGCGAGGCCAATGAGGCCAGCCTGGCCAAGCTGGGCGAGCAGGGCATCACGAAAGTGCTCTACGATGCTGAGCCCCGCCTCAAGGACTTCGTGAACAACGCCTATACCAAGCTCATCGCCACGGCGGCCGAGCAGGAAAGCGCCAAAATCATTGTGCTGGCCAACAGCAACATCGGCGCGGCCGTGGGTTCGCGCCTGTCGGTGCGTCTGAAGACCAGCCTGGCCACCAACGTAGTGGAGCTGCCCAAAATCAGCGGCGACCAGTTCACCGTGAAGCGCGGCGCTTTCTCGGGCAAAGCGTTTTCGGACGTGGTGCTGAGCGGCGAGCGCAAAATCATCGCCGTGAAGAAAAACTCGACCGAAGCCAAGCACGACGCTGGCAAAACGGCCGAAGTGAGCAGCTTCTCGGCCCAACTCTCGGATGTGGACTTTGCCGATGCGCCCACGCAGGTAGTGATGCAGGACCAGGCCGGCGGCATTCTGCTGCCCGAGGCCGACCTCGTGGTATCGGGGGGCCGCGGCATGAAAGGCCCCGAGAACTGGGGCCTGATTGAGGAATTAGCCAAAGCCCTGGGTGCGGCCACGGCCTGCTCGAAGCCGGTGTCGGACGTGGACTGGCGCCCTCACCACGAGCACGTGGGCCAGACGGGCATCACCGTTTCGCCGAACCTGTACATTGCCTGCGGCATTTCGGGGGCCATCCAGCACCTGGCCGGCGTGAACAGCTCGAAGGTGATTGTGGTCATCAACAAAGACCCCGAGGCTCCGTTCTTCAAAGCGGCTGATTATGGCATCGTGGGCGACGTTTTTGACGTACTGCCCAAGCTGACGGCCGCCGTAAAGGCGCTGAACTAACCAAAAAAGCCCGTTCCGGCGGGCGAGTTGGGGACCCTGGCGGTCGGCTTTTCTCGGAAAGCTGCCGTTGGGGTCCCTAATCTTTTTGGGGCAATTTCGGTTTCAGCAGCAGTTTCGGGCGGTAGATGCCCGGACTTTTCTTTATTTGCACGTCCATCCCGATGGGCCACCCCGAACGAGCCTATTCCTGGGCCTGCTCTCCCCTTCCCCGACACCTAGCACCTCGTATTACCTTGAAAAAAATCCAGCTTGAAATTCTGGGCTTATCGTCCAGTCAGTCGCAATCTGGCTCCTTCGCGCTGATTCTGGGCGAGAAGGGCGGCAACCGCCGCCTGCCCATTATCATTGGCATGTTCGAAGCACAAAGCATTGCTATTCAGATAGAAAAGATTAGTCCCAACCGGCCCCTCACCCACGACCTGTTCAAGTCATTCGCCGAGCACGTGCACGTGGTGATTCTGGAAGTGGTGATTTCGGACCTCAAAGAAGGCGTGTTCTATTCGCGCATTGTGTGCTCCGACGGGGCCACGACCTTCGACATCGACGCGCGCCCTTCCGATGCCATTGCCATTGGCTTGCGCTTCGGCGTACCCATTTATACCGTTGAAAGCGTGCTAAGTGAAGCCGGCATCATTCTGTCGGACCTCGACGAAGCGGAGGGCGACGCCGAGGATGATGACGAAGACGAGGATGACGATGCGGCCGAGAGTGATTCGCCCCGCGCCCCGCGCACCCAGCCCGAACGTGACCCCAGCGGCCAGGTTTCGATGGAAGAGCTGTCGAAGATGCTTTCCGAAGCCCTCAACCGGGAGGACTACGAGAAGGCCGCCAAAATCCGCGACGAGCTCAACAAGCGCAACGGCTAGCACCGCCAATTAAAAAAATTTAACGGGTTGAACGGATTTTTTGTGGTTCCACCCGTTTTAGAATGATGCAGCGCCATCCCGTTCCGGGATGGCGTTTTGCTTTCTTTGCATTTATGACGACGAACTCCGACGAACTCCTGCGCTACCCCATCGGGCGGCCCCAGCTGCCCCAAGCCCCGCTTTCAAGTGCTGAGCGGGCTGCGCTCATCCAACAGGTTGCCGATTTGCCGGCCCAGCTCACGGCCGCCACCAAAGCGGTGGGTGGTGTGCAACTGGAACACCCTTATGGGCCCGGCGGCTGGAATGGCCGGCAGGTCATTCATCACGTGGCTGACTCGCATATGAACGCCTACGTGCGCTTCCGGCTGGCCCTCACGGAGGACAACCCCACCATCAAGCCCTACGACGAGAGCGCCTGGGCCGAGTTGCCGGATGTGGCGGCTTCGCCCGTCACCGTGTCGCTCACGCTGCTGGAGGCGCTGCATACGCGGTTGGTTACGCTGCTGCACCACCTCACGGATGCGCAATGGCAGCGCACGTTCTATCATTCCGGCAACGAGCGCACCTCCACGCTGGAGCAAACACTGGCGCTTTACGCCTGGCACGGACAGCACCACTTGGCACACCTAAAATCGCTGATTGCCGCTGATTAACCGTAATTCTGCTGATTCTTTTGGTCTGCCGTTTCGCTGATGGCGGACCGGTTGAAAGCTCGAAACCAACTGCAGCACCGCAAAAAAGGCCACTCGATTGAGTGTCCTTTTTTTGTGAGAATTAGCAAAATCAGGAATAATCGGCGATAATCAGCAGTTTTAGATACCCGCCCCAGCTTCACCGCCATCGGCGAAAGCAGCCATACCGCCTTCGGTTTCTTCGTCGATGCGCTTGGCGGCGCGAACTAGGCTGCTGCTGAAGATAAAGTCTTTGAGCTCGGGCACCTGAGCGTTCAGGATTTCGTCCTTGGTACCGTCCCAGAGTTTTTTGCCCTGGTGCAGAAAGATGATGTGCTCACCAATTTCGATGACCGAGTTCATGTCGTGCGTTACGATGACGGTGGTGATGCCGTATTCGTGAGTGATTTCGTGAATCAGCTCGTCAATTTTGATGCTGGTGAGCGGGTCGAGGCCGGAGTTGGGCTCGTCGCAAAATAAGTAGGTACACTGCGGGGCAATGGCGCGGGCAATGCCGACACGCTTCTTCATGCCGCCCGAAATTTCAGCGGGCATCTTGTTGCCGGCGTTTTCGAGGCCCACGCGCTTGAGGCAAAACTCGACGCGGTCGCGCCGCTCGGCAGGCGTCATTTCCGGCGTCAGCATTTGAAGCGGAAATTCCACATTTTGCGCGACGGTTAGTGAGTCGAACAAGGCCGAACCCTGGAAGAGCATGCCAATTTTGCGGCGAATTTCCTGGCGGATATCGATTTTACTGTTGGTATACACCGTGCCGTCGAAGGTGATGGACCCCATGTCGGGCTTCATCAACCCCACAATGCACTGGAGCAGCACGCTTTTGCCCGTGCCCGAACCGCCGAGCAGCAGGTTGCACTTGCCGGTTTCGAAGGTACACGAAATGCCTTTGAGCACCTGAGTGCCATTGAACGACTTCTCAATATTGGATACTTCAATCATCTTAATTAAGCTTCAGGCTATCAGCTGCAAGCTGCAAGCTGGTTCAGTTTTAGAGGGGCAGGTGGTTTCAGGAGTTCAAAGCTTATGGCTTGAAGCTTAGAGCTTGTGACTCCCAAAAATCAGAGCAGCAGCGCCGCCAGGGCGAAGTCGGCGATGAGGATGGCGATGATGGAATTGGTCACCGCGCCGGTGCTGGCGGCTCCTACTTCGAGGGCCCCACCGGTGGTATAGTAGCCTTTGAAAGACGAAATACCCGATACGAGGAAAGCAAAAACGATAGCCTTGATGAGGGCAAACAAGATATTATAGGGAACAAAATCGGTGCGAATGCCTTCGATATAGTCCTGGGCCGTCATCACGCCAGTGAGCGTACCGGCCAGGTAGCCACCCAGAATGGAGAGCAGCATGGCCAGAATAACCAGCATCGGGAACATCACCAACGCAGCCAGAATACGCGGCAGCACGAGATACGATGTGGAGTTGATTCCCATGACTTCGAGCGCCGAAACCTGCTCGGTGATGCGCATGGTGCCCAGGCCACCGGCGATGCTGGACCCCACTTTGCCGGCCAGCACGATGCTCGTGATGGTGGGCGCGAGCTCCAGAATGGTCATTTCGCGCACCATAAAGCCGATGGTGGACTGCGGAATGAGCGGATTGGTGAGGTTGTAGGCGATTTGGACGCAGGTAACGGCCCCAATGAAGGCCGACACGATGGAGACGATGACGATGGAGTCGACGCCGATGAGCATGGCTTCGTCGATGGTACGGTTCCAGAGGACGCTGAACCGCTCGGTGCGCGACACCATGCCGCGCAGAAAAAGAACGAACGAGCCGAAAGTGGTGAGCATAAAGTGAGGTTGGGAAATAAAAACCGAAATTTGGGGCCGCAGGTTATGGTAACCGGGCTGGAGGGCGGCTGGCTCCCATACGTAAAAACGCAAACCGATAGTGCAAACCAACGAAAATTTAATCGTCGTGACCGGCGGCAGCAAAGGGATTGGGCGCGCCGTGGTGGCGCGCTTTCTGCGCGCCGGCTTCCCGGTGGCCACCTGCGCCCGCTCGGCCGCCGACCTGGCGGCCCTCACAACCGCCCTGCAAGCCGATGTTCCCGGAGCCAACCTGCACACCCTGCCCGCCGACCTTAGCCAGCCAGCCGACTGCGCCCGCTTCGCCGCCTTCGTGCTGAGCCTGGGCCAGCCGGTGGAGGTGTTGGTGAACAACGCCGGCGCTTTCGTGCCCGGCCGGTTGCAGGACGAGCCCGCCGACGGCTCGCAGCTGCGCCAGATGCTGGCCGTGAACCTGCTGAGCGCATACGACGTAACGCTGCCGCTGCTGCCGGGCCTGATTGCGCGGGGCCGGGGCCACATTTTCACCATCTGCTCCACGGCCAGCGTCACGGCTTATCCCAACGGGGGCTCGTATGGCATTGCCAAGCACGCGCTGCTGGGCTTTACGCGCAACCTGCGCGAGGAACTGAAAACGGCCGGTGTGCGCGTAACGGCGGTGCTGCCCGGCCCCACCCTCACGGCCAGCTGGGAGGGCGTGGACTTGCCCCGCGAGCGGTTTGTGCAGGCCGAGGACGTGGCCGAGGCCGTGTTTGCCGCCTACTCTATGTCGGCCCACGCCGTGGTGGAGGAGCTGCTGATTCGGCCGCAGCTGGGCGATTTGTAAAGGCGGGCCATTCAGATTATTCCGAAGCGGGCCGGCGCACCCAGCGCTGATAGACGTAGAGCAGCGCCACGGCCCAGAAAAACAGCCTTCCCAACCCTGCGGCTAGTGGCACGCCGGCTGGCCACCAGGCCAAGGCCAATAAATAGCTGCTACTACTGAGCATCAGGGCAAGCTTGAGGTAGTTGAGCAGCGGTTTGGCTGCTTTGCCTGCAAACCAGTTGCCGTAGCTGCCCGCTATTGCAAGAGCGCCCGCAGTCAGCAGCCAATTGGTGCCGGCCCAATGCTCGATTTTGAACAACAGCCCCAGAACGGCCAACACCGCTCCCAGTAGCAAAGGCACCGCGAAGCGCGGGCGGTACCATAGCCGGCTGGCCTGCAATAGCAGAAAAACCAGTATCAAAATACCGGCTCCAGCCACTACACTCACAACCGAATGACTGGTGAAAGAGGATTCAGGCACAATTGAAGCGTGTTTATCTAAAAATGATTACTCCTGCTTTTTGCCGCCGGTGCCGGTGATGGTCACGCCCAGCGTGGCCGGGTTGCCGGCGTAGTAGAGCGTGCCGGTGCCGGCCACGATGCCGTCGAGCACGTCGGTGGGGCGCACGTGGGCGTCGCCGTCGCTGTCGCGCGTCATCTTAAAATAGCAGCGCTTCACCGCTAAACCCTGGGCGAAGAGGCGGCCCGAGCCGCCGACGGTGAAGTTGAGGTCCTCGACGGTGCCGCGCAGGTTGAAATCGCCGAGCTCGTACTGGTCGATGTTGAGGTAGCGGGCCTGGAAGTTGAGGTCGAAGTCGCCGGCCCCGACGAGGTGGCAGAAGGCCTGGTCCTGCACGAATGGGCCCACGGTGCTCACGTTGCCCTGCCCGCGCAGAAACAGATTGGTGACGCTGGGCAGGTGCAGGGTTACTTCGCGGGGCGTGTCGTAGCTGCGGGCCCAGTTGCAGCGGCTGGTGTTGGCAATTTCGAGGGCGTCGCCTTTGCGGGTGAGTTCAATGTCGCCAATCAGGTTTTCGCCGGCCCGCACTTCGGCGTAGGTCTGGGTGTCCTGCACGAGGCGGAGGTCCACGTTGTCGTAGGCCGTGACGGTGACGAGGCCGGGTGCCACGTCGCGCCGTTGGGTGACGATGGTGCCGGTGCTCTTGATGCAGTCGGTGCCGTGGCCGGGGCCGCAGGTGGTGAGGCTGCCGGTGAGGGCGAGGCCGAAACCAAGCCGGCCCAGGGCGCGCCGAACGCCAAACCCTCCCAGGCCGCTAACTTGCGGCCGCAAACTCGTTTTGCGCATAATCCCCCTTACTTTTCCCAAAGATAAATGGACCTCACCGGTAAAGTTGCTATCGTGACCGGCGCAAGCAAAGGAATTGGCCGCGCCACCGTCGAAGCGCTACTGGCGCGCGGGGCTGCCGTGGCCGGCTGGGCGCGCTCGGCTCCGGAAGGTTTGACCCACGACCGGTTCCAGTTTTTCGAGTGCGACGTGCAGGACGAGTACTCCATCACCGAAGCTTTCACCAATACCCTGCGCGAGCTCGGCCCCGAAATCCACGTGCTGGTGAACAACGCCGGCCTGGGCATCATGGGCGAAGTCGACGGCTTTGCGACCGAGGATTGGAAGACCATGTTCGACACCAACGTGCTGGGCACGTTCCTGTGCACCCGCGCCGTGCTGCCACAAATGAAGCAGCAGAAACAAGGACATATTGTGAATGTGGCCTCGCTGGCTGGCACGGCGGGCACGGCCGGCATGGCGGGCTACTGCGCCACTAAGTTTGCGGTGCGCGGCTTTTCGGATGCGCTGTTTAAGGAAGTGCGACCGGCGGGCATCCGCGTAACGTGCATCATGCCCGGCTCGGTCGAAACCAACTTCAACGGCAAAGAGCCCGGCACCACCCCCGACCCGCACAAGATGCAGCCCGAAGATATTGCGGCCGCCATTGTGCACGCCATCGAAGCGCCGGACACGACCATGATTTCGGAGATTCAGCTGCGCCCGGCACAGGTGAAATGAGTGGAACGTCATGCAGAGCGCAGCGAAGCATCTTTACCTCAATACTAATTCATTACTTGTGCGGTAAAGATGCTTCGGCTTCGCTCAGCATGACGTTCTTTTTGACACTCCTTTTCAGATGGTAGAAATAGAGCACCTGACCAAAACCTACGGCACCCAAAACGCCGTGGACAACATCAGCTTCACGGCGGGGAAGGGCGAAATCGTGGGCTTTCTGGGGCCGAATGGCGCGGGCAAAAGCACCACCATGAAAATTGCTACCGGCTACCTCCCTCCCACCGCCGGCACCGTGCGCGTGGCTGGGTTTGATGTGCTTTCCCATAGCCTCGACGTACGCCGCCACGTGGGCTACCTGCCCGAGCACAACCCGCTCTACCTGGATATGTACGTGCACGAGTACCTCGAATTTATCGGCTCGGTGCACGGGCTGCGCGGCCCCGGCCTGCGCGCCCGCGTGGCCGAGCTGGTGCGCCGCGTGGGCTTGTCTCGTGAGCAGAACAAACAAATCGGGGCGCTTAGCAAGGGCTACCGGCAGCGGGTGGGTTTGGCCCAGGCCCTCATCCACGACCCCGACGTGCTCATCCTCGACGAGCCCACCACCGGCCTCGACCCCAACCAGATTCTGGAAATCCGTCAGCTCATTCGCGAGGTGGGCGAGGATAAAACCGTCATTTTCAGCACCCACATTCTGCCCGAAGTCACGGCGCTGTGCTCCCGCGTACTCATCATCAGCCGGGGCCAACTGGTGGCCGACAGCCCGGTGGCCGAGCTGGCCGCCCGCGCCGCCGGCGAAACCGTGGTGCGCGCCGAGTTTGAAGGCGCAGTGGACACCGCCAAGCTGGCTAAGCTCCCGAACGTGCGCCACGTCGAGCTGGCTCCCGACGGTGCGGTATTGCTGCGCACCGCGCCGGGCACCGACGTGCGCGCCGCCGTGTCGCGCCTGGCCGGGCAGGAGGGCTGGATTCTGCTGGGGCTGCGTCAGGAGCAGCAGAGCCTGGAAGAGGTATTTGGGGAGTTGACGAAGTAATAAATATTCAACGGTCAGCGCCCAACCGTCATGCCGAGCGCAGCGAAGCATCTTTACCTCAATACTAATTAATTACTTGCGCGGTAGAGATGCTTCGGCTGCGCTCAGCA
>JALYUH010000382.1 GCA_030853985.1 Bacteroidota bacterium
GGCTGACGGTGGGCCGACGGGCGGCGCGGGGGGCCACGTCGGCCAGGTCAATGGGCTCAAAATCGGGTGCGGGCGCGGCGGGCTGCGCGGCGGCTACGGCCGGGCCGTTCAGGCCATTGCTGCCCACCAGCATGGGGCCACGGCCCAGCAGCAACCAGTCGCGCGACACATTTGGGTAAACCTCGAACACCTTGCACATCAGGTCGAAACCGGGCTTGTTGCGGCCGTCGATGAGGTGTTGCACCACGCTAGCCGTTTTACCCAGTGAAATGGCAAAGCTGTTTTTGGTGAGCCCAAACTGCTGAATAAGCTGGGCAAAGCGCTGGTCGATAGACGCAGCAGCAACAACGGGAACGGAGGCGGCCATGGTATTTACACAAATGAGAACTTGCGCAAATGTATCATTTTATCCCAACTAGCCGGGCTCAGCGGGTGCCGGAAGTTCCTTTCAATATCAGCTCGGCCAGGCGGCCACGCGTTTGCAGGCGGTTGTAGGGAAAGCGGTAGGCTTCGTCGGGCGTATCGGCGAGCATGGTGGCCGGCAGCCCCACGCGGTAAAACAGCAGCAGCGCGTGCGTGGTCAGCGCAAACTCGTCGAGGCTAAGGGCGGGGGCCTTGGTGGGCGCGGCGGCCGTTGAAAACCGGACGCGGCGCCTGGCCCCATCCCAGCCAAAACGGTCGGCTAGGTCGGCGCGGCGCGCGGGGGCCAGGGCCGCACTATCGCCCAGAAACTCCCCGAGGCGACGGTTGACCGCCGCCCCAAGCCGTTGCTCCAGCTGCGCCGGCGAATCGGCCACCAGGGTACTTAAATGCAGGCGCTGGCCGGAAACCAAGTCGAACACTAAGTAATGGGCTCTTTGGTACGCATACGCACCGTTGATTTCCAACGTCAGCTTCAGCGAAAGCAGCGAGCCCTGGTTGAGCAGCGTTTGAAAACGGGCCCCGCGCAGGCAGCAAGGCTGGCTGGCTAGCTGGCGCAGCTGGCGGGCCAGCGTCACGGTGGTGTCCACGGGCTCGTCGGCCGCGCTTAGCACGGCGCGGGCGATGGCGCGGTTTATTCTGGCGGCAGTAGCCTCATCCGCCAGCCGCACCTGGGGCAGGCTGAACTGCCCGCCTTTGCCCGCACCCAGCACGGCGAATATTTCTGCGTGGTCGCCGGGCGTTTGCGCCGCCCCGGGCAGCGCCACAGCTGCCACGGCCGCTACGAACAACACCCGCAAAAAGGCATATTGGCACCCAAAAAAAGCCTTCATAGTAGGGTAGCAACCATGGAAATAAATCGAAAGGCGGAAACAAACCAGCTGCAACGCAACGGCCCCGCCCCTACTCGTAGCGCAGCGAGTCGATGGGGTCGAGGGCGGCGGCTTTGCTGGCGGGGTAGTAGCCCGAGGCCATGCCCACGCCCACGCAAATCACCATGCCCACCATCATCCAGCCCCAGGGCACCAGGAAGGCCCCCGAGCCCACGAAGCTGGCCACGGCGTTGCCGCCAATCACGCCGAGCACAATGCCCAGGCCACCGCCAATCAGGCAAATCACGATGGCTTCCATCAGAAACTGAAACCGGATTTGCTTGGCCGTGGCCCCCAGCGCCTTGCGAATCCCGATTTCGCGGGTGCGCTCCGTAACGGATACCAGCATGATGTTCATGAGCGCGATGCTGGCCCCGAGCAGCGTCACGAAGGCAATGATGCTGCCGCCGGCCTTCATTTTACCCGAAATCGCATCCAGGTCCTTCACCAGCGACTCGCTGCTTTCGACCACGAAGCTGTCTTCCTGGCCCAGCTTATCCTGGCGCACGGCGCGCATGATGCCCGTGGCCTGGCCCATGAGAAAGTCGAGGGCGGCGGGTTTGTCGGTGGCCGTTTTCACGTCGTAGCTCAGGGCGCGCTGGCGGGGCAGTTGGTTGCCGGCTTCGAGGGGCAGCAGGGCCAGGCGGTCGGCCCCGCCGCCGCCGGCCCCGCTGCCGCTTTTTTCGAGCAGGCCCACAATCAGAAAGCGGCGGCCTAGGGCATTGACGTAGTGGCCCACGGGCGGCACTTTTGGAAACAGCTTGGCCCGGATTTCATCGCCCACAATCAGCACATTCGCTCCGTTGTTGAGCTCGGCCTGCGAAAAGCTGCGCCCGGCGGCCAGGTTGTAGCCCTGGATTTTGAGGTAATTCTCGTCGCCGGCCACCACCTGCATGTTGGGGTTGGTTTTGGTGCCGTTGGCCTTCATCTCCACGGCCCCGGCAATGAATGCCGAGAGGCCCACCTGCGCCTGGTCGCCCATGGCAACTTTGTAGCGCTTGGCCTGGAAAAAATCGATGGGCGGGTAGCGCTTGGCCTGCACGCCCCCGCGCTGCGAGCGGTTGGAGTAGCCTTTGGCATGCAGCTCAAACGAGTTGGCCCCGAGACTGGCAAAGGTGTCGGACAGCGAGTTTTTCATCGCGTCGATGCCGGTGAGAATGCCCACCAGCGCAAACAGGCCGATGCTCAGAATGAGGGCCGTGAGGACGGTGCGCAGCAAATTGGCCCTGATGGAGCGGAAGGCTTCGCGGATGTTTTCGAGGGAGCTCATAACAATGCAGAAAAGGTGTGCGGCGGCAGCTTGCCCAACGCGCGGGCTTCCCCCAAAGTAGGGTTGGCCGGGCTAATTACCGGATAAAATCTGGTAGAGGACAGGCTTTGCCGGGCTACCGACGCGGCCGCACCGCACCGGCTGCGTGCCAGCGTGCGGCCAAAGTTCGGCGGCGCGCGCCTAACTTGAACCACCCGCCCCGCAACCTCGTTGGGGCAGGGCAACTCTTTGGACTAAACAAATGCTGCTGAAACGACTTGTGCTGTTTTTGCTGGTGGCCAGCGCCGGCCTGGCCGCCGCGCCGGCCGCCCGCGCCAACCACGTCCTCATTCCGATGGATAACACCCAGAAGGAGTGCCTCAAAGCCTACGGCGTGGCGTTCTGGCTGCTCCAGCGCGAGGTGCCCGTCGACTGGCTGCTGAACTACCGGGGCGGGGCCTTCGCCTTCGAAACCGTGGCCGGAGCCGAGAACGAGCTGGCCGTGCGCGGCGTGAGCTATCAGGTTATCAGCGAAGCCCAGTACACCGGTATTTTGCAGGAAATAGCCGACCCCAACGCCAACATGGACGTGATGAAGCTGGAAAAAGTGCCCAAAATCGCGGTGTACACGCCCAAAGGCAAGCAGCCCTGGGACGATGCCGTGACGATGGTACTGGCCTACGCCGAAATTCCCTACACCCAGCTCTACGACGACGAGGTGCTGAAGGGCGAGCTGCCCAAGTACGACTGGCTGCACCTGCACCACGAAGATTTCACCGGCGAATACGGCAAGTTTTACGCCACCTACCGCAACTACCCGTGGTACCAGCAGCAGGTGCGCGATGCCGAAGCCGCCGCCAAGCGCAACGGCTTCGCCAAAGTGAGCGTGATGAAGGGCACGGTAGCCACCAAAATGCAGGAGTTCATCGCCGGCGGCGGTTTCCTGTTTGCCATGTGCTCGGCCACCGACTCCTATGATATCGCCCTGGCTGGCCTGGGCATTGATATGGTGGAAACGATGTACGACGGCGACCCGGCCGACCCAACGGCCCAGTCCAAGCTCAACTTCAACCGCTGCCTGGCTTTCCAGAACTTTCAGCTCGTGCGCAATGCCTACGAGTACGAGTATTCCAACATCGACATGCAGCCCAACGAGCGCGGCCTGAACGAGCAGAACGACTATTTCTCGCTCTTCACCTACTCGGCCAAGTACGACCCGGTGCCCACCATGCTCTGCCAGAACCACGACAAAACCATCCACGGTTTCATGGGCCAGACCACGGCATTCCGCAAAAGCCTGATAAAATCGGACGTGATTGTGATGGGCGAAACCAAGCAAACCGGTGAGGCCCGCTACCTCCACGGCACGCTGGGCAAGGGCACCTGGACGTTTTATGGCGGCCACGACCCCGAAGACTACCAGCACCTGGTG
>JALYUH010000384.1 GCA_030853985.1 Bacteroidota bacterium
GCCACGTAGAGCACCGTTTTGGCCTGGCTCAGGAGCTTCTCGGCCTGGGCTGTCAGCTCGGGCGAGAGGGTAACGCCCTCGTCCGTGAGTAGGCGGCGGTTGCCGATGAGCACGGCCTGGCCGTCCACGGTGGCCGCGGCGCCCTTGCCTTCCACGGCCCGGAAGCCGGTGGCCGTTAGTTTATTTCCGCCCTGGTCGTCGGCGTGGCGCACCACAGCCTCGGCTAGCGGGTGTTCGCTCTGGCGCTCCACGGCAGCTACCAGCTGCAACAGGCGCGAGGCGTCTTGGTTGGGGGCCACGAAGTCCGTCACGGCCGGCTCGCCCTTGGTGATGGTGCCGGTTTTGTCCAGCAGCACGGTGTTCACCTGGTAGGCTTTTTCCAGGGCTTCGGCGTTGCGGATGAGCACGCCGTGTTCGGCACCCTTGCCGGTGCTCACCATGATGGCCGTGGGCGTGGCCAAGCCCAGCGCGCAGGGGCAGGCGATGATGAGCACGGCCACGAAGTTGACCAACGCCAGCGGGAGGCGGGTATTCGCCGGGGCCAGGTCAAACCAAATCACGAAGGTGAGAATGGCAATCACGACCACCGTGGGCACGAAGATGGCGCTGACCTTGTCGGCCAGCCGCTGAATGGGGGCGCGGCTGCCCTGCGCGTCTTCCACCAGCTTCACAATCTGCGACAGCATGGTGTCGGCCCCGACTTTAGTTACCTCAAAGCGGAAAGAACCGGTTTTATTGAGCGTGGCCCCGAACACTGGGTCGCCGGTTTTCTTCTCCACGGGCAGGCTTTCGCCGGTCAGCATGGCTTCGTCGAGCGACGACTGGCCTTCGGTGATACGGCCATCGGTGGCCACCTTTTCACCGGGGCGCACCACCACGATATCGCCCAGCTGCACCTGCTCGATGGGTATATCTACTTCCGCACCGCCAGGACGTACTACGCGGGCCGTTTTGGCTTGCAGACCGATGAGGCTGCGCATGGCGGCGGAGGTTTGGGTTTTGGCGCGCAGCTCCATCACCTTGCCCAGCAGAATCAGGGCAATGATGGTGGCCGTGGTGTCGTAGTACACCTCGGGCATCAAGCCCCGACTGGTAAAAAAGCCGGGCACCACGGTCGCCGCCAGGCTATACAGAAAGGCCGCGCCGGTGCCCACCGCAATGAGCGTGTCCATGTTGGCCGACCGGTGTTTGAAGCCATTCCAGGCCGACACGTAAAACTCCCGGCCGCTATACAGCAGCACCGGCAGCGTGAGCAGCAGCAGAACGTAGTTGAGCCACTGCACGTTGATACGCTGCATCATCGCGGGCCAGAGCATCAGCATACTCAGCGGCATGATGACGACGACCAGGCCCACCGCCACTCCAAAGCGGCGCTTGAGCTTCTGATAGGCCAGGGCTTTCTGGCGGTCGATTTCGGCGGCGCGCTCGGCGGCGCTGGTGTCGGGGGCACGCTCCAGCACGCCGTAGCCGGCGTTGACGACGGCTTCCTTTAGGGTAGCGGGGCTGGCTTGGCCGGGCAGGTACTGCACGGTGGCCTTTTCAGTGGCAAAATTGACCAGTGCGCTTTGCACGCCAGGGGTGCGGCTCAGCGACTTCTCGACGGCCGACGCGCACGAGGCACAGGTCATGCCTTCAATGTCGAGGGTTTCGGTTTTGGTGGCAGGGTTCATAAAAAGCGGCGTAATAAGTAATTGTTGAGCAATTTAGCCAACTGGACAAAGCCCATAAATCACCTTACAAAGGAACGGCAGCTGAAGGGCGAAGTTGGTACTAAATACCGCCGCAGAATAACATAATTCGACGGCAAGTGCCACATTTCGGAGCCGCTTAAATGCCAGGCCATTCTACCACTAATATCCCAAACGAGTTTATAAAATAGCGCCCTGCACTTGCATAATTCAAAAATTAGGTGACCTCCAACAACGGCCTTGTTTCCTCATAGAATGCCCTGATACAGCCAATAATGACATATTGCCTTTCGGTTTGAAGCTGCTGGTGGATGGCCGCAGGAACCCTTTGCCGGCTTTTTCGGTAATGATGCAGTCCAACTCCTTCCCGGAGATGCGCCTATTTTTGCGGTTGCTTAGTGCCCATTATGTTCCGTAGCCTGTTCCCCTTCCGCCGTTTGCTGGCGACGAGCTTCCTGCTCGTCTTCGTCAACGTGTTCGTGGGTCAGTGCTGGTGCGCAACGGTCAATCCAGCGCAATCTGTTCCGTCGATGGCGACTGTGGGCCACCACGAAGTAGAGAAGCCCGCACATCCGGGCTGCCACGGCCACGGGGCCGAGGCTAAACACCAGGAAAAGCACGACGGCCACCCGGCCAAGTCGAACAGCAACCACGACTGTTGCAAGGACAAGTCGGCCTCGTTGCTCTCGTCGCTGACGACGCCCTCCCAAAAGCACTTGCTTATTTCTGCCCCGGCCGTGTTGCCGACGGCAATCGAGTTTCACTCCCGGCCCCTGGCTGGCCAGTGGGACCGCACGGCTACCGTTGCCCTGGTACCTCCACGGCACCTCAAGCCCAAAATACCCGACATCCGTATTTTCATCCAGTCCCTGACTGTCTGATTCTTCCGACGCGCTAAGGCTCGCGCCGGCATAGCTACGCTATGTCCGGGGCGGGCCTTTTCGTTTGCTCGTGTGCGTGGCTAGGCCGCGCCCCTTCCCTCAATTTTCTGGCTTTCCCTCCCTTGCAATGCAGCGTTGCGGTCAGGAGGCCGGCGCGCCGCCTCCTCGTGGGCCGGGCCGTCGCTGGCTGTCCTACCTGCTCTACGCCGGGCTGGCTGCCGCGCTGGGCTTCGTACTCTGGCAGCAGTGGCAGGCGTAGGCCCCACCGGTCTTTCAGGACCTGTATCAACTATCCCTTATCCGTTTTTATGAACCGCTTTCTTGTTCCGCTG
>JALYUH010000481.1 GCA_030853985.1 Bacteroidota bacterium
GCTCAATGGTAAGGGTGTCGCCGTCCGAAAACGTGCGCATGTGCAGCAGGCAGGTGGGCGTGTTGAACAGCGGGCCGTGGGCGCGGCCGTTGATGAACAGGGCGCACGAGCCGCAGATGCCCTCGCGGCAGTCGTGGTCGAAGGCCACCGGGTCCTGCCCCTGATGCAGCAGGTCCTCGTTCAGCACATCGAGCATTTCCAGGAACGACATATCGGGCGAGATGTCCTTCACTTTATACTCCACAATTTTCCCCTGGACCTGGCGGCTGGGCTGCCGCCATACGTTCAGGGTCAGGTTCATCGGTTTCGCGTTGGGGTTGGAGCCGGCCATATTTTTTTGAATTAAAAATTAAAAATTAAAAATTATGAATTGGCACAATAAAGACCGTCGCCAAAACTCAATTTTTAATTTTTAATTCATAATTTTTAATTTATTTATTTGTAGCTGCGCTGCGTGAGTTTCACGTTTTCGAACGTCAGCTCTTCCTTGTTGAGTTTCTCGGGCTGGTTGTCGCCGGTGTACTCCCAGGCGGCCACGTAGGCGTAGTGGTCGTCGTCGCGCAGGGCCTCGCCTTCGGGGGTTTGATACTCTTCGCGGAAGTGGCCGCCGCAGCTTTCGTTGCGGTCCAGGGCGTCGTCCACCATCAGCTCGCCCAGCTCCAGGAAGTCGGCCACGCGGCCGGCTTTCTCCAGCGCCTGGTTCATTTCCTCGCCGGTGCCCACCACTTTCACATCCTGCCAGAACTCGCGGCGCAGCTTACTGATTTCAGCTTTGGCGTGCTTGAGGCCTTCGGCGGTGCGGGCCATGCCGCAGTATTCCCACATCAGGTGGCCCAGCACTTTGTGGAACTCGTCGGGGGTGCGGCTGCCCTTGATGCCGAGCAGCTGCTCGGTGCGGGCCTGCACGTAGGCTTTCGATTCGGCAAAGGCCGGGTGGTCGGTGCTCACCGGCTTGGGGGCCGTCTGGGCCAGGTAGTCGCCGATGGTGTACGGAATCACGAAGTAGCCGTCGGCCAGGCCCTGCATCAGCGCCGAGGCGCCGAGGCGGTTGGCCCCGTGGTCGGAGAAGTTGCACTCGCCGGTGGCGTACAGGCCGGGCACGGTAGTTTGCAGGTTGTAATCGACCCACAGGCCGCCCATGGTGTAGTGCACCGCCGGGTAGATGCGCATGGGGCGCTCGTAAGGGTTCTCGTCGGTGATTTTGGCGTACATGTCGAACAGGTTGCCGTACTTCTGGCTCACCGCCTCAGCCCCGATGCGCTTGATAACGTCAGCAAAGTCGAGGTACACGGCCAGGCCGGTGCTGCCCACGCCGCGGCCCTCGTCGCACATCATCTTGGCGTTGCGCGAGGCCACGTCGCGCGGCACGAGGTTGCCGAAGGCGGGGTACTTGCGCTCCAGGAAGTAGTCGCGGTCGTCCTCGGACAGGTCCTGGGGCTTGATTTCATTTTTGCGCACGCGCTCGGCCAGCTCCACGGTTTTGGGCACCCACACGCGGCCATCGTTGCGCAGCGACTCCGACATCAGCGTCAGCTTCGACTGGTAGTCGCCCGATACCGGGATGCAGGTGGGGTGAATCTGGGTGAAGCAGGGGTTGGCGAAGTACGCGCCCTTCTTGTGGGCGCGCCAGGCGGCCGTCACGTTGCAGTACATGGCGTTGGTGCTCAGGTAGAACACGTTGCCGTAGCCGCCGGTAGCCAGCACCACCGCGTGGGCGGCGTGGGTTTCCACTTCGCCGGTAATCAGGTTTCGCGTCACGATGCCGCGGGCCTGGCCATCAATCACCACCAGGTCGAGCATTTCCGAGCGGGTGTAGAGCTTCACCTTGCCGTAGGCCACCTGCCGGCTCAGGGCCGAATAAGCGCCCAGTAGCAGCTGCTGGCCGGTCTGGCCCCGGGCGTAGAACGTGCGGCTTACCTGCGCGCCGCCGAACGAGCGGTTGGCCAGCAGGCCACCGTACTCGCGGGCAAAGGGCACGCCCTGGGCCACGCACTGGTCAATAATGTTGACCGATACCTGGGCCAGGCGGTACACGTTGGCCTCACGCGAGCGGTAGTCGCCCCCCTTAATGGTGTCGTAGAACAGGCGGAACACCGAGTCGCCGTCGTTCTGATAGTTTTTGGCGGCATTCACGCCCCCCTGCGCGGCAATGGAGTGCGCCCGGCGCGGCGAGTCGTGGAAGGTGAAGGCCTTCACGTTGTAGCCCAGCTCGGCCAGCGAGGCGGCGGCCGACGAGCCGGCCAGGCCCGTGCCGACCACAATCACGTCGTACTTCCGCTTGTTGGCGGGGTTCACGAGCTTCACGTTGAACTTGTGCTTGTCCCACTTCTCGGCGAGGGGGCCGGCGGGCGCTTTGGATTCCAACAGCATAGGGTGACGGAATTAAGGGAGTAACGGAGGGAATAAGTAACAGGATAACCGGGAATGCGGCCGTTGGTTATCGTTTCAGAACGTCGGGCAGAGCAAGTTAGAACGTTTGGCGGCGCGCAGCAGCACGTCACGCAGCAGCACGTCACGCAGCAGCACGTCACGCAGCAGCACGTCACGCAGCAGCACGTCATGCGGCATCACGTCATGCGGCAGCACGTCATGCAGCAGCACGTCATGCAGAGCGGAGCGCAGCGGAGTCGAAG
>JALYUH010000545.1 GCA_030853985.1 Bacteroidota bacterium
GCGCCCCGCCAACCGCGTGGGTATGCTGGGCATTTCGGGCGTGGGCATGAAGAAGTTTGAGACCTACGGCGAGAGCTTCATCCGCCTCATTCTGGAAGATGGCGGCGGAGCAGTGCCCTCCGATTCCGATAACATGTTCAGCGAGCCGCGCCCCCGCGTGGCCGTGGCCGAAAAGCCCGTGAATGACTCCGAGGAGGCCACCATCCAGTTCCACCAGATGGGCCTCACCCCCGAGGATATTTCCGAGCGCCGCGGCCTGGCCCTGAGCACCGTGAAAACCCACCTCCACAACGCCTACGCTAAGGGCCGCGAGCTGCGCATTCACGATTTTATCTCCGATGCCGAGCTGGCCGAGGTCTTCACTGCCCGCGCCCAGCTCGGCGGCGACCCCACGCTGCGCGCCCTGTTCGACCACCTGCGCGAGAAGTACGACTACTTCCAGCTGCGCATGGCTGCGCTGTACCACAAGCGGTTGCGCGGATGATTGGGTGCGGCCAGCGTCAACTCGCCTTACCACCAACGCGGAGTCGTCGCTACGCTCAGACTTCGGCCAGCAGCAGTGGGCAAAAGCGCTTGGGAATTAGCCGCCGCAACACGCGCAGCAACGCTAAATACGTCTGCGCCGGCTGGAATAATTTCCGGAATAGCGGCGAATAGCGGGCTGAAAAGCACATGGCTAAACGCTAAAGTAGTGGGCAGAAAATTATTAGCTAAGTGAATTAGTAACTTCGCACTTGCGTTGCTAACTTCACCAGCCGAATCTGCGTTGAAGCAAACGCTATTCCCGGCTGCTGCCCCTCCCCATGATTAATACGAACCTAAAATTCTGCCGGCGCGAGCTCGCCCTCACCCAGGCCCAGATGGCCGAAAAGCTCGGCATCAAACGCTCGCTGGTGGGTGCCTACGAAGAGGGCCGCGCCGAGCCGCGCATCGCTACCCTCGTGAACATGGCCCGCCTGTTCGGCATCACGCTCGACCAGCTCGTCACTACCGACTTCAGCAAGAAGAAGAACACCAAAATTATTGGCTCGCTGCCCGCGCCCGACCCCAACGCGCCCGCCACCGACACCGACGACCAGCCCGAGCCCCCCACGCCGGCCGCCGGCGGTAAGCTCCGCGTGCTCGCCTTCACCGTGGACAAGGACCAGAACGAAAACATCGAGCTGGTGCCCCAGAAAGCCGCTGCCGGCTACCTCAATGGCTACGCCGACCGCGAATACCTGGAGGTGCTGCCCAAATTTCGCCTGCCCATGCTCTCGACCACGGGCACGTACCGGGCGTTCGAAATTGCCGGCGACTCCATGTTGCCCATTGCCAGCGGCACGGTTATCGTGGGCCGCTACGTCGAGGACTGGTCGAGCGTGAAGGATGGCACGCCGTGCATCGTGGTGAGCTCGCGCGACGGCATTGTGTTCAAGCGCGTGTATAATAAGCTGCGCTCGGGCTCTATGTTCGTGCTGCATTCCGACAACCCGCACTTTTCGCCCTACGACGTGCGGGCCGACGACGTGCTCGAAATCTGGGAAGCCAAGAGCTACATCAGCAGCACGTTCCCCATTGCCGAGCTCTCGCTCGAGCGCGTGGCCAGCCTCGTGCTCGATTTGCAGCAGCAGGTGGCGCTGCTGAAAAAAGCCTAAATGGCTTTTTGAGTTAGGAGGCAGCGTACTCCCGGCTTTTCCCTCCAGCACAGCCCTATCGTTCGCTACGGTAGGGCTGTGTAGTGCCTGGCCACTTGCAGCCAACCCCGGCCGGCCGCCTGCGTATGGAGTTGGCCGCCTTCGCGCGCGCCTTATTTTCACGCCAAGTCGCCCTTTCCTGATGCTTAAGTACATTTCCGCCTCCGACCGCCACCACGCTGCCCCCGCCGCCTGGCTGAGTAGCTACTTCCTGTTTTCGTTTGCCGATTATTTCGACCGGGATAACATGCACTTCGGCCCGTTGCGCGTGTTCAACGACGATAGCGTGGCGGCGCAGTCGGGCTTTCCGCAGCATCCGCACTCCGAAATGGAAATAGTGACGCTGGTGCTCGATGGCGAAATCACGCATCAGGACACGATGGGCAACAAAACGACCATCAAGGCCGGCGAAGTGCAACGCATGACGGCCGGCACTGGCCTGGCCCATTCCGAGTTCAACCGCCAGGACAAGCCTCTTCACCTCTACCAGCTGTGGTTTTTGCCCGGCCAGCGCGGCCTGGCGCCCAGCTACGAGCAGAAGGACCTCGGTTTCCTCAGTGGCAACAAGAACGAGCTGGTGCCGCTGATAACCGGCCAGAAAGTGCTGGAGGACGTGGTGTACATGAACTCGAACAGCACCGTGTACTGGTCGAACCTGAGCGCCGAGAAGGAAATTGAGTTCAAAACTTTTCCCATCCGCCTCACCTTCATCTACGTGAAAGAAGGCAGCATCTTCGTGAACGGCACCGAGCTCGGTCCCAACGACCAAGTCCGCATGACCGACGACGACGTGGTGTAAATCCGCGCCACTACGGATGCCCAGTTCATGCTGATTGACCTGCCGTCGTCGGAAGCCAACTATTAAGTTTTAAGCCACCGGCCAGAAAGTGCTGGAGGACGTGGTGTACATGAACTCGAACAGCACCGTGTAC
>JALYUH010000548.1 GCA_030853985.1 Bacteroidota bacterium
GCGGTAGGGTTTCTGGCCGTGGGCCAGCACGGCGGCATCCATCTCGGCCTGCATTTTTTGGCGCACCTGCTCGCTTAGGGCCAGGTATTCGTCGCGGCTTAGCTCATCGACGGTTTTATCGGTGAGGTCGGACGGGCGGATGCGGGTGCCCATCACGAAGGTGAGCTTGGCCGGAAAAGCCAGGTAGAAGGCCCAGGGCTGAATAATAACCAGTAGCAGCAGCAGCGTGAGCGGCAGAAACGGGATGCCGATTTTCTTAGTGAACCGGTTGATGGGCTCGAAGCTGTAGGCGTAAGGGTTGAGGTATTCGGCGTTGATGGTGTAGAACGGGATGATGTCGGTACCGTGCTGCAGGGCCAGGCGCACCATGCTGGTGGCCAGACGCTGAATCTGGTATTTGCGGTTGAACCCTTTGCCGATGCCGGGCACACCCTCGGGATAGAGCATCAGGTTGTGGTCCTGGTAGTACATCATGGTTTCGAAATTCAGCGTCGTGGCATCCACGGAGCCGCATTTCTTCCAGAATTCGCGCACCAGGTACGGGTTCATCAGGGCCGTTTGGGAGAGCAGCGGGGCCGAGAGCGGGCGTGGCAAGTCGCTGATATTCCCATTCTTACGCAGCAGGTGCCGCCATAGGTGCGAGAGGGCTACGATGGCATCCCAGGGAAAAGCCATGCCCGAGTGGTTACTGGCGAAAATCAGCGGGCGGTCGGGGTTGTTGCGCTGCGGGAAATCCTCGAAGCCCACCAGCTCGGAGCGGAACCACACGCGGTCGAGCAGCTGGAGGATGTTCTCGTCCAGGGTTTGGGTGAATTCTTCCCGAAAATAGTCGTCGTAGATGTGCTGGTTGGCCACAATGGCCGGCGGGGGCAGCGAAGACGCGGTGGTAGCGGGCATGGTGGGAATTTAGGCACGGAAGATAGGCGAATTTCTTCTGCTTCGGGCGGGGCGGGTTCGGGCGGGGTTCCCCGCAGCGGGCGCGGAAGTGCCCGCAGATGCCGCAGAATTCCGGCGACTTTAGCCCCTACTCCCGAAAATGGCGCTGCCCACCCGCACCAGCGTGCTGCCCTCGGCCACGGCCAGCGCGTAGTCGCCGCTCATGCCCATCGAAATATCCTGGAAGGCCGGCGACTCGGCGAAATAGGCTTCCTTGAGGTGGTCGAAGTAGCCGTGCAGGCGCTGAAACTCGCCGCGCAGCTGGTCGCGGTTGGCGGTGAAGGTGGCCACGCCCATCACGCCGGTGAGGCGCACGTGCGAGAGGTCGCAGAAGTCGGGGGCGTTCAGGATTTCCTCGGCCTCGGCCAGCGTGAGGCCCGATTTGGTTTCTTCCTGGGCGATGTGGAATTGCAGCAAGCCGTTGATGACGCGGCGGTGGGCGGCGGCGTGCTTGTTGATTTCGCGCAGCAATTTCAGGCTGTCGATGCTCTGGATGGTGTGCACGAATGGCGCCAGCAGCTTCACCTTGTTGGTCTGGAGCTGGCCGATGAGGTGCCACTCCACATCGGCGGGCAGCTCGGGGTACTTGGCGGCCATTTCCTGCGGCCGGTTCTCGCCGAAGCAGCGCGCGCCCGCCTCATAGGCCTCCCGCAATTTCTCGACGGGGTGGGTTTTGGTGACGACGCACAGGCGGGCGGCCGTGCCGGCCAGCTCGGCGTTGAGGTGATGGATGTTTTGGGCGATGGAAGTTGTCATTTAACAATTATCATTTAACATTTAACAATCTACCAGCAGCAAGCCACTCAATTATTGTCAATCAACCAGTATGCTTTTGGTAGCCTAATGCCGGGGCAGTGGCATATGCCATACACAACCGCCGGACGACTGTTAAATGTTAATTGATAAATGTTAAATGAACATCAATCCTCCAGCGGGTTGCTCAGAAACGTGCTTTTCAGCAGCAGCCAGAGCAGCCACAGCCCGATGCTGAACCACAGGTAGGGCCGGTACAGGTCGGTGATGTTGCGGTAGCGGTATTGCTTGATTTCGGATTTTTCGAGGCGGTTAATTTGGGCGAATACCTCGCGCAGCGCGCCCGTGTCGGTGGCCCGGAAGAAGCGGCCGTCGGCGGCAGCGGCGAGCTCGCGCATGGTGGTTTCGTCGAGGCGGGTGCTCACGTAGCGGGTGCGGCCCAGCGAATCCTGGCCGTAGGGCACGAAGCCGTCCTTGCCCAGCCCGATGGTGTAGAGCCGGATATTGAAGGCGTGGGCCAGCTGGGCGGCCAGCAGCGGGTCGAGGCTGCCGGCGTTGCTTTCGCCGTCGGAGAGCAGGATGCACACCCGCGAGCGGGCCGTGGACTCGCGCAGCCGGTTCACAGCCACGCCCAGGGCCGAGCCGATGGCCGTGCCGTCCTCCGCAATCAGGCCGGGGCGCAGGCTGGCGAGGTGTTCGCGCAGCAGGTCGTAGTCGGTGGTGAGGGGCGCGAGCGAGTAGGCTTCGCCGGCGAAGGCCACCAGCCCGAGGCGGTCGCCCACGCGGGCGTTCACGAAATCGGTGGCCAGCTTTTTGGCCGCTTCGAGGCGGGTGGGGCGCAGGTCCTGGATTTCCATCGAGCCTGACACATCCACGGCCAGCACGATATCAATGCCCTGGCCCGACTGCTCCACCCGCTCGTCGGTGCGCTGCGGGCGGGCCAGGGCTACCACGCCGAAGCCCAGGGCCAGAGCTAATACCACGTCGGGCACAAAGCGCAGGGCGGCCGTCCAGTCGCGGGCGGCGGTGCCGGGCGCGAGGGCCACCGCCACCTGCGGCCGCCGCTGAGCCAGCAGCCAGCGCAGGCCAAAGAGCAGCGGCACAGCCGCCAGCAGCAGCAGCAGGCGCGGCTGCTGCCACTGGTAGCCAGCCAGCGTAGTATAGCGGAGCAGATTGAAAAAGTCGTTCAAGCAGGCACGAAAGTAGCGCGGACTTTTAGTCCGCGCCCGGATAGTGATGAATGGGGCGCACCCGGACGGGCGCGGACTAAGCATTCAGGCTACAGCCCCACCACCGAGGCGTAGCGCCGCTCGGCAAAGCCGCGCAGGCGCTGGAAAGCGCGGTCGACTTCCTCGGCCCCTTCGGTTTGCAGGTTGCCGTAGATAACGCGGTCGGTGGTGCTAAGGGCTTGGCGCACGTCGGCATCGTTCTCGAAGTAGGCCACGATTTCGCGGGTCGTGAAGGAGTTGAGGGCGCTGTTTTCGAGGCCGGCTAGGTAGTTTTTCCAGAGCACCACGGCCCGCTCCACGTTGGTAGCCGAGCGCGAAAGCTCGAACCGCTCGACGTGCCGCGCGAACTGGGCCAGGAAGTAGCCGTGGTTTTTGCGCTGCTTGTAGGCCCGGTAGCGCCGCACCAGCCGCTGCCGAAACAGGGCCGCCCCACCCGCCAGCAGCAACAGGCCCGCCACCAGCCCGGCCAGCCAGTAGGGATAATTGAAGGCCGGCGGCACCACCTCCAGGGCCAAGTGCTGGCGCAGCGGCGGCAGCGCGGTGGTGCCCGGCGGCAGCGGCGCGGCCGTGCGC
>JALYUH010000549.1 GCA_030853985.1 Bacteroidota bacterium
GTTAAGGCCACTGCGGGCCAGTCCCAGCCCCCAGCGCCGCCCCGCAAGGCAGCAGAGTTGGATAAAACGACCGCAGACTTGCATTATCAGGCCGCAGCCCATCCCAGTCAGGCCGCAGCATATCCGATTCAGACCGCAGAGTGGGATAAAATAGCAGCAGAGTTGGATTCCAAGACCGCAGAGCCCGCTCCGCAGAGAGCAGCGTTCGCCCCGCAGACCCCAACACATGCCGCTAAAGCCGCGGCGCAGCTAGTTCGAGCCGTTGCGTAGCTATACCTTAAAGTCTGCATCGACGTGCAGGCGGATTTCCTGCCGAATCTGCTCCGCGTCCAGCCATTCCTCGTTGTTGGCCGAGTCGTAGTAAAAGCCCAGCGGCACCCGCTTGCCTTTGAATGCGGCGATGAATTTGTCCACGTTCCATATCGGCATGGAGGGCAGGATGACGTAGTAGCGGTCCAGCTCCACGGTGCTCAGGGCATCGGTTTCAGTAATCATGGCCTCGTGCAGCTTCTCGCCGGGGCGGATGCCCACAATCTTCTGCTCACAATCGGGGCCGATGGCGCGGGCCACTTCCGTGATTTTATAGCTTGGGATTTTCGGCACGAAAATCTCGCCGCCCCAGGAGTGCTCCAACGCGTAGAGCACCAAATCCACGCCCTCTTCGAGGGAGATGTTAAAGCGCGTCATGTCGGGGTGGGTGATGGGCAGCACGCCCTTATGCCGTTCCTGCAGAAAGAAGGGTACCACCGAGCCCCGCGAGCCGATTACGTTGCCGTAGCGCACCACCGAGAAGCGCAGGTCGCGCGCGCCCTTCATGTTGTTGGCCGCCACGAAGAGCTTGTCCGAGCACAGTTTAGTCGCGCCGTAGAGGTTGATGGGGGCGGCGGCCTTGTCGGTGCTCAGGGCTACTACTTCCTTCACGCCGGAGTCGAGGGCGGCGTTGATGACGTTCTCGGCCCCGAAAATATTGGTTTTGATGCACTCCATGGGGTTGTACTCGGCGGCGGGCACCTGCTTGAGGGCGGCGGCGTGAATCACGATGTCGATGCCCTCGCAGGCGCGGTGCAGACGCTGGGCATCGCGCACATCGCCAATGAAATAGCGAATGGCCGGGTACTTGGCCGGGCTGAACTCCTGGCTCATCTCGTACTGTTTCAGCTCGTCGCGCGAGAATACCACGAGGCGTTTCACCTTGGGAAACAGCGCGAAAACAGTGCGAACGAACTGCTTGCCGAAGGAGCCAGTGCCGCCCGTAACAAGAATGGATTTGTGGTTGAGGTCGAGAGCCATGAAAAGAGGTAAGCCAAAAACAGGACTGCAAAAGTAGTCGGTAGCACGTAGCCTTTGCTGCAGGAGGCGAAAGTAGGACGCAGCCCTGGCTGCGTCGACTTACCGGACTTCGAAACCGGGTAAAATGGATAGTATAACACCCCGGGCCACCCGACGCAGCCAAGGCTACGTCCTACATTTGAGCTGCCCCGCCGCGTATGCTGTTCAATTCGCTCCACTTTCTCGTCTTTTTCCCGATAGTCGTCGGGCTCTATTACGGGCTACCGGCACGCTGGCGCGGGGCCTTGCTGCTGCTGGCCAGCTACTACTTCTACATGAGCTGGCGGGCCGAGTACGCCCTGCTGCTGCTGGCCACCACCGCCCTCGACTACTACAGTGGCGTGCGAATGGGCCAGCTGCCCACGAAAGCACAGCGCCGGCCCTGGCTGGTGCTCAGCCTAGCTAGCAACCTGGGCACGCTGTTCATTTTCAAATACTTTAACTTCTTTCGGGATGCGGCCCTGGCACTAGCTGGGGTGCTGCATCTGCCCGTGGGCACGGGGCCAGTGCTGGGGCTGCTGCTGCCGGTGGGCGTGTCGTTCTACACGTTTCAGAGCGTGGGCTACATCATTGATGTGTACCAGGGCCGGCTGGCGGCGGAGCGGAATTTTGGGCGGTTTGCGCTGTTCGTGGCGTTTTTCCCGCAGCTGGTGGCCGGGCCCATCGAGCGCGGCGGGCACATGCTGCCGCAGTTTCGGCGCGAGCATGAATTTGATTACGACCGCATTGTGAGCGGGCTACGCCTCATGGCCTGGGGCCTGTTCAAGAAAGTAGTGGTGGCCGACCGGCTGGCCCTACTCGTCAACCCGGTGTTCAACAACCCGCGCCAGCACCCCGAAGGCCCGCTGCTGGTGCTGGCCACCCTGGCCTTCACCTTCCAGATTTACGGCGACTTCTCGGGCTACACTGACATGGCCCGGGGTGCGGCCCGCGTGCTGGGCTTCGATTTCAACCTCAATTTCCGGCAGCCCTACCAGTCGGCTTCGGTGCCGGAATTCTGGCGGCGCTGGCACATTTCGCTTTCCAGCTGGTTTCGCGACTACCTCTATATTCCGCTGGGCGGCAACCGCGTTAGCCAGGCGCGGGCTTATAT
>JALYUH010000035.1 GCA_030853985.1 Bacteroidota bacterium
GCCAGCAGCAGGCCAAAGGCCAGCGGCAACCGGGCAAACCGTATCAACGCAAAAAAAATACTCAAAGGGCTAGGCCTGGGGCAGGCGGATTACGAATTCGGTGCCGACACCTTTAGTACTACTCACCGCTAAGATACCGCCGTGGCCCTTGGTGATGATGTCGAAGCTCATCAACAAGCCTAAACCAGTGCCCTCGCCCACTGGTTTCGTGGTGAAGAAGGGCTGGAAGATTTTCCGCTGCACGTGCTCGGGCATGCCCGTGCCGTTGTCGCGCACCCGGATTTCCACCGCCCCCGGCACAGTGCACGTGGTGAGGATGAGCTCGGGGGCACATGCCCGTGCCGCCCCCCCGCTCGCGAATGACATGAAACCCGTTGGTGCACAGGTTGATGACGACCCGGCGCAGGTCGGGCACCACTACGGGCAGCAGCGCCAGCCCGGCATCGAAAGTGGTGTTGAGGCGGGCGGCAAAGGCCGGGTCCTGGGTGCGCAGGCCGTCGTAGGCCAAGGCGAGGCTTTCCTGCGCCAGCGCGTTTAGGTTGGTGAGTTCGCGCGGGCTGCTGCCGCTGCGCGAATGCTCGAGCATACCCTTGATGCTGGACGTGGCCCGCTGCCCGTGCTGGCTGATTTGCTGGAGGTTCTGCTTCAGGCCGGCCAGCATCTCGGTTTGCAGAGCGGTGTTGCGGCCGGGGCTGTTGTCGGCGCTGCCGTTCATATCGGCTACCAGGTCGGTGCTCACTTCGGCAAAGTTTTTCATGAAATTGAGCGGGTTCTGGAGCTCGTGGGCAATGCCGGCGGTGAGCTCGCCCAGAAACGCCATTTTCTCGCGCTGCACCAGTTGGGCCTGGGTGGCGCGCAGCTCGACCAGCGAATCGTGCAGCTCCTCGTTGCGGCGCTCAAGCAGCACTTCCTGGTAGCGGTTTTTGGCCCAGAAGTGGGCCACCACCAGAAATAGCGTTACGATGAACAGAAACACGTTGGCGTCGTGCACATAGGCCGCCTGCGGGATGAGCAGAAACGGCGTGACAACCTTAATGGCATACTGCACCGCAAAAAACCCCGCCACATTCAGCAGAAACAGCACCACAATCTGCCGGAACTGCCGGAAGAACAGCCTGGTCATGATGCTGTTGGTGATGAGGATGAACTCGCTGCCGTCGTGCTTCTTGCCGATGGCATTCAGCGAGTAATAGAGGGCCACGGTGATGATGGGGTAGCAGGCCGAGGCATCGTAGCGGTGGTAGTAGTTGAGCAGTAGCGTGCCCAGGTTCAGGCCAATGCCCAGCACCGAGAGCCAGAACGTAACGTGGTCGGGTGAGGCCGCGAAGGCCAGCGCGTAGGTGATGAGCACGGCCCGCCCGATGCCGACAATGCCGTTGAGCAGGCGCACCCGCTTGCGGTTCCAGTGCGAGAGCTCGGGCACAGTTCCAATGGCGAGCAGCCGGCCCCACCAGTAGCTGAGACAGCGCCCAGCAACGCCCAGCAGCGCTGGCGACCGGGGCGCATCGGGATGTAACTCGGGCAGAATGGGCATGCCGGGCGGACGGCGGAAATGAAGACGTGGGAGAAAAAATATTTCGAATAAAAGCCCCACCAGGCATTAAACCTATTGATTTACAGGCAGCGTAATCAAAAACTCGGTGAACGCGTTTTCTGCCGAGTCCACCGTCAGGGTGCCGCCGTGGCCCTGCGTCACAATGTCGTAGCTCAGGCTCAGGCCCAGGCCGGTGCCCTCGCCGGTGGGCTTGGTGGTGAAGAAGGGCTGAAAGATTTTCTGCTTCACGCTCTCGGGAATGCCGCCGCCGTTGTCGCGCACCCTTATTTCCACGTCGTCGCCCACGCGCCGGGTGCTCACGCGCACGGTGGGCACGTAGCCGGCCACGCCGCGCTGCTGGCGCTGGCGCACGGCGTAAAAGGCGTTGCTGAGCAGGTTGAGCAGCACGCGGCCCAGGTCCTGGGCCAGCACGGGCACGGGCGGCAGCGTGGCATCGAAATCGGGCTCCAGCGTGGCGTTGAAGGTTTTATCCTTGGCGCGCAGGCCGTGGTAGGCCAGGCGCAGGTACTCGTCGGCCAGCTGGTTGAGGTCGGTGGGGGTGCGCTCGCCCGAGCTCGTGCGCGAGTGCTCCAGCATGCCGCGCACGATACTGGCGGCCCGCCCGCCGTGCTGGGTTATTTTCACTAGGTTCTGCTTGAGGTCAGTCAGCAGCTCGTCTTCCAGGCCGGGGTCGCGCTCGGGGCGGGCGCGCTCCTCTTCCAGCTCGGTCACGAGCTCGGCGCTCACCTCGGCAAAGTTGTTCACGAAGTTGAGCGGGTTCTGAATCTCGTGGGCAATGCCGGCGGTGAGCTCGCCCAGGCTGGCCATTTTCTCGCTCTGCACCAGCTGGGCCTGGGTGGCGCGCAGCTCCGTCAGGGCCCCGCGCAGCTCCTCGGCCTGGGTGGTGAGGGCGGCGGTGCGCTGGGCCACCAGGCGCTCCAGCTCCACGTTCTGGGCCTCGATGAGGCGCTTGGCTTTTTCCTCTTCTTCGCGCAGCACCCGCTCTTTTTCAAGCTGCTTCTTCTGGCCGCGGGCAATAATAAAAAAGGAGAACAGCCACAGCACGGCAAAATTCTTGGCGGTATCGAACCCGTCGTCGTAGGTTTTCAGCAGGCGGCTGCTCACCGTGAGCAGGCCCGTGCTCAGCAGGTGGTAGAACCAGAGCGGGCCCAGGCCCAGCAGCAGCGTGCGGGCCGGGCGGTAGTAGCTCAGCAGCAGCAACAGTACGCCAAAAATGCTTTCCACGGCCAGCCAGTAGTATTCGGCCAGCACCGGCGATTTGAAGCCCAGCACCAAAGCCAGCGCGTACACGACCACCGCCGGCACCCAGATGTAGCGCAGCGCCTGGTCCCAGCGCGGCAGGCGGCTGGGCAAGTCCAGAAACTTGCTAACGCCCCGCGCAAGGCCAAAGGCGATGGAAGCATACAGCAGCAGGTCGGCATTGCCAATACGAGGAGTCATTGCAGCAAAAAGCAGGAGGCGAAGGAGAGACGCAAGTTAGGGCAGCAGACCACGGCGACACGCACTAACGCTGGCCGCCCCGCCAAAAACCCGCCCCTAGCCCGGCCCGGCCCGGTAGCCCGGCATTTAGGCCGGCCCGAATCGGCGGCGTTGTGGCGGCGTTGCGGCGCATCAGGCGCGGGGCAGCGTAATCACGAATTCGGTGCCCCAGCCTTCTGCACTTTCTACCGTTAGGGTGCCGCCGTGGCCTTTGCTGATGATGTCGTGGCTCAAACTCAGGCCCAGGCCGGTGCCCTCGCCGGCCGGCTTGGTGGTGAAGAACGGCTCGAACACCCGCTCGCGCACGGCGGCCGGCATGCCAGCCCCGTTGTCGCGCACCCGAATTTCCACGCCGTCGGGCCGGGCGCGGGTGGCCAGGTGAATGGTGGGCGCGTAGCCGGGGCCGGCCTGGGCGCGGTGGTAATGCACGGCCTGAAAAGCATTGGTGCCCAAGTTGAGCAGCACCCGGCCCAGGTCGGCCGCGACCACGGCCAGCGGGGCCAGGCCGGGGTCGAAATCGGTGGTGAGCCGGGCCGCGAAAGCCGGTTCACGGGCTTTGAAGCCCTCGTAGGCCAGGGCCAGGTACTCCTGCGCCAGGGCATTGAGGTCGGCGAGCGCGCGCGGGCTGGTACCGCTGCGCGAGTGGGCCAGCATGTCCTTGATAATGGACGAGGCCCGCTGCCCATGCTGGCTGATTTGCTGCAGGTTCTGCTTCAGGCCGGCCAATAGCTCCTGCTGGAGGCCACCGGTTTCGCGGCCCTGGCCGTCGATGTCATCGACCAGGCCGGTGCTCACCTCGGCAAAGCTTTTCATAAAGGTGAGCGGGTTCTGAAGCTCGTGGGCGATGCCCGCCGTGAGCTCGCCCAGAAAGGCCATTTTCTCGGCCTGCACCAACTGGGCCTGGGTGGTGCGCAGCTGCCCGAGGGTGTGCTCGGCCCGGTCGCGCTGGCCGGCGACTTCGGCGGTGCGGGCGGCTACCTGGGCTTCGAGGCGCTCGTTTTCGGAGGCCAGCAGGGCTTGCTTTTCGGCCTGCTGGGCCTGCGTTTGGGCCGACAGCTGCTGCACCTGGCGCAGCTTCACGAGCAGCAGCTCGCTGTTGGTGGCAAACTCACGGGCCAGAAACAGCGAAATGCCCAGCGCCGGCAGCAACGCCATCAGCGAAACCAGCGTGGCCGACAGCCGGAAGGTGATGGGCTGCTGCGTGATGATGAGCAGGGCGTAGGTGCCGGCGCACAGCAGCGCCCCGCAGTAGCCGGCCGCAATGAGGCGGGCGCCGCGCTGCTGCTGGTGCAGGCCGCGCATGGTCAGGCGCAGCTGCTCGGCGCTGGCCAGCGCTACAAAGCCGAAGAAAGCAAACGAGTAGGTAGTTTTAACCGAAAACGAGGTCAGTTGGGTGAACTCGCTCAGCACCAGGCACCCCGCCAGTGCCCACCACAGCCCCGCATACAGCCGCCCCGGCCGGAACCCGAACAGCGCGTAGAGCGCCCGCACCGCCCACACGTAGCTCAGCAGCAGGCCCACATCGGCCACCGTGCCCAGCACCAGCGAAGGCACCATGCGCTGCACCTGCCAGCCCAGGTACAGCGCCCCGAAGCCCACGGCCGCCGCCCCGGCGTAGTAGGCGAAGTACAGGTTGGCGCGCTGGGCGGGGTTGTAGCGCCGGAAAAACAGGTGCAGCAGGCTCAGCAGCAGAAATACGGCGGCGGCGGCGAAGTAGTCGGTAGGGGCTACGGCCCGCTCGGCGTTGCGGCGCAGCAGGCCCGGCAGCCCCGTAATGCGCACCCGCAAAAAGTTGATATTATCCTTGAACCAGCCCAGCGGCCCCCACGGCGCAAAGCGCACGGCCAGCACCTGCTCGCGGGGGCCGGCAAAATGCACCTCCAGCGGCGGGGCCGTGAAGGGGCCGGGCTGCACCAGGGCGGGGTCGGCGCTCACGCGGCCGTAGCGCTGCAGCAGGCGGCCATTGAGGTATACCTCGCTGGCCCCGGTTTGCTGGAAAAGCAGCACCAGCGCCCGGCCGCGCAGGCTGTCGGCCACTTCGAGGCGCAGGCGCAGCCAGCCCACGCGCACGCCCGCCAGCTGGGGCAGCTGGCCAGGCAGCTGGTTGGGGTTGATGGCGGCCCAGGCGGCATCGTCGTAGCCGGGCCGGGCGTAGGCCATATCGTCGCCGGCCCGAAACCGCCAGCCCTGGTCCAGCACCGAGCCGCCCAGCGGCACGGTGCGCAGCACGGTACCGGCC
>JALYUH010000052.1 GCA_030853985.1 Bacteroidota bacterium
GTCGCCCTTGTCGTTATACGCCGTATAGAGGAAGGGCGTGTTCAGCTTGTTCAGGTCCTCCTCGCCGAAGCGGGTGAGGCGGAAGTTGCGGCCGCGCAGGCTGGAATCGAAGCGCAGGCTGTCGACGTTGGCCATGTCGAGGTTGGCGCTGAGGTGGTAGCGGAGCGTACCGGTGCCCTGGGTGCCCCGAATCTCATCGAAAATGCCGGTGGGCAGCGAGCTGAAGAAGTCGTTGGCTTCGGTTTCTCCCGAGGTAATGTTCAGGTTGATGGCGCGGCGGGGCTTGGTCCAGATGGCGATTTCGGGGTTGAGCACGATTTTATTTACCGTGATGCGGCTGCCCTTTTCCAGCGCCACCGTGCCGCGGCCCAGCGTGGCAATGAAGTCGAGCGAGCCGCGCTGCACCTCAATCTCGTTGGCGGCCAGCTTAGGGTGGTAGAGGCTGAAGCCGCGCGCCGCCAGCGAGCCGCGCACCGTGAGGCGGCCGCCGGTGTCGTCGTCCTCGAAGTCCTTGCCATTGAGGCGCACCAGCACCGTGTCGAAGCTCACCAGCGCCCCGAAGCGGCGCGGGATGTAGGGCAACTGCACCGAGCCGCCCACCCCAAACACCCGCGCCGTGAGGGCGTAGTCGCCCGGCTCGATGTGCCCGCTAATGCCCAGCTTGTTGGCCAGCGAATCGACGGTGGCCGTCATGCGGCCCGAAATGTCGCCGTCCTGGATTTTGAGTTCGGGCATGCGCAGCACGGCCGAGTGGCGCGGGCTCACAAAGCTCACGAAGAAGTTCTGGAAGCTGGCCTCGCCGGGTACGTTGCCGAAGGCCGTTTCGAGGGCCTGGTTAAGCAGCAGGCCGTAGTTGGTGCCCTTGGAATTGTCGCGCGGGACGGCGGTGCTGGCTTTTTTCTTGATGAGGAAGCCGTAGTTATCGGAAGTGGCCGTTTTGCGGGCCGTAAGGCGGGCCGTAATAATCTGCAGGTCGCTGAACACCGGCCGGCCGGCAAACAGCGAGCGCACGCTCAGGCCGGCCTCCAGGCGGCGGGCGGTGAAGAGCGTGTCGGTGGGCGCGGCGCGGGGCACCAGGCTCATGCCGGTGATTTCCACGGTTTTGAAACCCACGAATTTGGCCGGCCCCAGCGTGAGAATCACCGGGTACTTGCGTTCGATTTTCTGCTTCACCAGGCCCAGGGCCGAGGTTAGCAGCTGCTGGCGCTTCCACTGAAACACGGCCAGGGCCAGGAGCACCACGGCCACGAGGCCGATGAGGATGCCGATGAGAAGACGCTTGGTCGAAAGGGAAATATGCACGGAAATCAGTCAGGTGGTTTGGCTTAGCCAACGCCAAAGATAAGAAACGCACTGCCGGGTTCCACCCGAACTGCCGGATTGGCCACCCGCGGCCAACGGGAGCCTATAGTTGAAAAAGCGCGCAAGGGTTGTCGGGCGGGGGTGCAACCCGGCCACTTTGCGCCTTTCGGCGCGGCGGCCCAGCGGCCCGCTGGTACTTTTGCCCCATGCCCAGCCCCCTGCTTGCCCTCTCGCCCCTCGACGGGCGCTACGCCCGCGCCACCGCGCCCCTGGTCCCGCGCTTCTCCGAAATGGCCCTGATACGCTACCGCGTGCTGGTCGAAGTCGAATACTTCATTGCCCTGGCCGAATTGCCGCTGCCCCAGCTGGCGGGCGTGGGGCCGGCGGTTTTCCCGCAGCTGCGGGAGCTTTACGAAGGCTTTTCGGAAGCCGATGCGGAGGCCGTGAAGGCCCACGAAGCCGTGACGAACCACGACGTGAAGGCGGTGGAATACTGGCTACGCGACCAGTTTGCCGCCCTCGGCCTGGGGGCGTTTCTGGAGTTCATTCATTTCGGCCTCACCTCGCAGGACATTAACAACACGGCCATTCCGCTCAGCTTTCGCGATGCGTTGATGAGCGTGCTGCTGCCCGCCTACGCGCAGGTGCGCAACGCCTTGGCCGCCCGCGCTCAGGAGTGGGCCGCCGTGCCCATGCTGGCCCGCACCCACGGGCAGCCGGCCTCGCCCACCCGGCTGGGCAAGGAGATTGAGGTATTCGTGGCCCGGCTCGATGCGCAGGTGGCGCTGCTGGCGCAGGTGCCATTCGGGGCCAAATTTGGGGGTGCGACCGGCAACTTCAACGCGCACTACGCCGCTTACCCCGGCACTGACTGGCACGCCTTTGCGGCTAGTTTTGTGAACGAGCGGCTGGGCCTGCACCGCTCTTTTCCCACCACCCAGATTGAGCACTACGACCACCTCGCGGCCCATTGCGACGGGTTAAAGCGCTTGAATACGATATTGCTGGACCTAGCCCGCGACGTGTGGCAGTATATCTCGCTGGGCTACTTTAAGCAAACCATTAAGGCCGGCGAGGTGGGCTCGTCGGCCATGCCGCACAAGGTGAACCCCATCGATTTTGAGAATGCCGAGGGCAACCTGGGTGTGGCCAACGCCCTGCTCGAACACTTCGCCGCCAAGCTGCCCATCTCCCGCCTTCAGCGCGACCTCACCGACTCTACGGTACTGCGCAACCTGGGCGTGCCGCTCGGCCACATCCTCATTGCGCTCGGGGCGTTGCAGCGCGGCCTGGGCAAGCTGGCTTTGGATGAGTCGGCGTTGCGAAAAGACCTGGAAGCCAACTGGGCCGTGGTGGCCGAGGGCCTCCAAACCATCCTGCGCCGCGAAGCCTACCCCGACCCCTACAATGCCCTCAAGGCCCTCACCCGCACGGGCGAGGCCATTTCCGCCAGCAGCATCAGCGCCTTCATCGACGGCCTCGCCGTGAGCGAGCCGGTACGGGCCGAGCTGCGCGGCATCACGCCCTGGGGGTACGTGGGGAAGTGAGCGGGCTTTTTTTTAGTTGCCCCCGGCCGTTGCGAAACGCGCAACGGCGCGGCCTCGGGCAAAGTAGCGGCGTAGCAGCCCCCCGAAACTCCAGAAAAGCCTGCCGCCGTTCGCGTCAGCCCCCCCGAACGACCATCGGCAGCCCCCGAACGACTGGCGATGGCCCCCAAACGGGCGTCGGTAGTGCCTAAAACCATGACGATGGGCGATGGACCGGAGCCGGTGGGATACGAACCGGATTATTTTGCTAACTTCCTGATGTCGTAGGTTCCGCCGGCCGTTAAGGTTCGGGTGCGGGTGCCGCCTGCGGGTTTCATGCCGCCACTTATTCCCTTACCGCCATGAAAAACCAGGAACCCCAGCGCAACGGCAGTTTCGCCGATGCCGACCTTGCCACCGAGTGCATCGAAAAGCACGATGCGCTTTCCGACAACCTCAAGGCCCTGGCCGACGAGGGCCTGAAGGCGGCCATGCTCACGGCTTTTCGGCAGCAGATTACCGCCTTTCAGGCCCTGCCTACGGATGAGAACCTGCTCTACAGCATTGGCACCAATACCACCCGGCGCGATGCGGCACTGGAGGCCGCCCGCACAGGTTTGCGGCAGGTGTCGCAGCCCATTGGGCGGGCCTACGGCGACCAGTCGCCGGAATACCGCAGCCTGGCCGTGGGCGAAGTAACCCGCAAAACGGTGCCGGAAGTGCTCCAGGCCCTGCTCACGGTGCCCGCCGTGGGGGCCGCGTTCGTGGACGATGCCAGGGCCGTAGACCAGGGTTTTTCGCAGGCTCGCCTCACGGCCCTGGCCCCGCTCTACGCCGAATTATTTGAGTGGGAGGGCAAAATGCACGCCGCCGCAACCGCCCGCACGGCCGCCACCCGCGCCCGCGTGCTGGCCTACAACGCCCTCAACACCCTGTGCAGCGACTATTGCGCCCGCGGCTACGACCATTTTGTGGAAACTGACCGGCAGAAGGCCCAGTTGTTTGTGCGCCACCCAACCGGCTATGCTGCGCCGGCCGGGCCGCCGGTGCCACCGGTAGGCTAGCGGCGGGCCGCCGACGGTTGCTCGTGCGGGCTTGCTGGCGAGTGCCGGAACGGTGAACGGCCCCCACGAGAAAACCATCATTATTGCGCACGGCGCGGGTGGCAGCTTTCTTGCTTGTAAAAGAAGTGGGTTGCAACGGCCAGTTGGCAACAGCGAGGCAATGGCGAATGGGTACCCCGGCGTAGTGCTTCGGCCCACCGAAATGTTCCGTTGGCAGCCATTCATTAGGCCGCAGCTAAGCTTCGGAATACAGGCGCTGCCCACGTAAACGGTCCCTTCTTTTGTGGGAGCTAGTAATGCCGCACGTCACGGCACGCTTATATTTGTTTGTCCTATTTTACTCATCCTTCATTTCCACTGATGAAACCACTATTTTCCTCCTTCGCAACCGCTACTGTTTGCGCCGCGGCGACCTTCGGGCTGCTGCTGGCCCAGCCGGCCCCGGCTGCCGCCCAAGCCCCCACCTGGCAGTGGGGCCTGCAAACCACCAACCCCACTCCCGCCGACCGCAGCCCCGCCAGCGGCGAGGGCGTGGCCACCGACGCGGCCGGCAACGTGTACGTGGGTGGCGATTACGGCACGTCCACTTCCTCGTCCTCCCCCACGGCCAGCGTTACCCGCCGCTTCGGCAGCGTGGGTAGCGTAGGCCCCGGCCGGGGCGGCTTCGTGGCGCGCGCCACCGCCGCCGGGCAGTGGACCTGGGTCACGGCCGCCACCCAAACCGGGGCCGACCCCCAGAGCTATTCCAGCCTGTCGGTATCGGACGTGGCCGTGACGGCCGCCGGCGACGTGTATGCCACTGGCTACGCGCACGGCACCAGTGTGCAGGTGGGCAGCACCACGCAGGCGGTAGGCCCGCGGGGCGAAGCCCTATTCGTAGCCCGCCTCAACAGCGCGGGCGCGTGCCAGTGGCTGCGGGTGGTGGACTACAGTGCCGGTACCGCCAGTGCCAATGTTACCGACATCACCCCGCGCCTGGCCGCCGACCCCAGCACGGGCGGCGTGGTGGTGGCGGGCACAAGCAACGTTAGTCTGGTTTTTGGCAGCACGACCCTGCCCGCCACCGCCCCGGGCAACAACGCCCTGTTTGTGGCCCGGCTGGATGCAAGCGGACAATGGCTGAGCGCAATTACCGCAACGGGTACGGCCATTGTGCTGAGCCCGCAGGTGGCCGTGGGGCCGGCGGGCCAAGTGGCTGTTACCACCAGCCAGCTCCCTGGCACCCTCACTTTCGGCAGTACCACGCTCACCGTTCCCACCGGCCCCGAAAGCAATTACGTGGTAGCGCAGCTCAGCCCCGCCAACCAGTGGCAATGGGCCTTGGGCGGGGCCGGCTCCGCCACCAGTAGCCTGGAGGGAGTGGCCTACACCCCCACCGGCACCCTGTGGGTAGCGGGCCAGGGCGAAAACGGCACCACGGTAGGCACTACGACGCTGGTGGTGCCCGTGCCCGCGCCCCCACGTCTGAATGCTACCGGTTTTGTCGGGCAGCTCTCGGCGGCGGGCCAATGGATGGCCGTGCGGCAGCTCACGCTCAACCGCGACGGCTTTGCGGTGTTGGCGCTGCCGCAAGTGGATGCCGCCGGTAATGTGGTGGTAGTCGGCGTGCTGGCCGGTGACAACGTGCCGGTGCAAGCTACTACGTCGGGCGGGCAGGTGCTGACCTCGCCCGCTACCGCGCCGCTGTTTTTTACGGCCAGCCTGAACAGCGCCGCGCAGTGGAACAACGCCACCCCAATCCCTCAATCGGCCCTGCCCGGCGGCCTCAACCCCACCGCAACCACCCTAGACAGCAGCGGCAACCTCTACCTGGCCGGGGCGCTGAGCGGCGGCCTCACGCTGGGCAGTAGCGTGCTCATGGGCACTTCGGGTAGCCGGGGCAGCGACGTGGTACTCGGCAAGCTCGGCCGCGCTACCGCTTTGGCCACCCGTTCGGCCACGCAAGCCCTCGCGCTGGCTTGCTTTCCCAACCCGGCCACTACCCGCGCCACGTTGCGCCTGCCCGCCCCAGCCGTAGCCGCTACCGCCACGCTCGCTACCCTCACCGATGCCCTGGGCCGTTCTGTGCGCACCTACCTGGTGCCGGCCCGCGCCACCGAGGCTACCCTGGAGCTCGATGGCCTGGCTCCCGGCCTCTACCTCGTGCGCTGCGGCGTAGCCAATGGGCAGTTGGTCGTTGAGTAACCCGTTTTCTTCGTAGTCAGCGGAGTCGGTACTCAGCCGGCTACTAGCCTGACCGGCGCGACGACCAACAAACCACCTGCAGCGGCCAAGTCAGCCTTGCGCGGCAGGCCGCGTGGCCGGTCATTATGAGAGCCGCCGTGGCCCCAGGGGCCGCGGCGGCTTTTTTGCAGGTATTTCCATCTGCTATTTTTACTCCCTCATCCGCTCTCTCACTCCGTGTCCCAGCTCCTCGATACCGTTGTTCATCCCGATTGCCGCCACTTTCGCGGCGACCTGCCCTGCCGGCCCAACAAAACCGACGGCTACACCTGCGCCGACTGCCCGGTGTACGCGCCCGTTATTAGCCGGATTCTGATTATCAAGCTCGGGGCCATTGGCGACGTGATTCGGACCACGCCGCTGCTGCGACGGCTGCGGCAGGAGCGGCCGGGGTGCTTCATCACCTGGCTCACGCTCACGCCCGCCATCCTACCGCAAGGCGAGATTGAGGAAATTTTGAAATTCGATTTTGCCAGCGCCTTGCAGTTGCAAGGGCGCGAGTTCGATGTCGTCATCAACCTCGACAAGGAGAAGGAGGCCTGCGTGCTGCTGAATACTATCAGCGCTAAGGAGAAATTCGGCTACGCCCTGCGCCCCTACGACGGCGTGGCCTGGCCCGTGAATGAGCTGGCCGGGCACAAATTCCTTACCGGCATCTTCGACCAAACCAGCCAGGCCAACCGCAAGCCCTACGTGCAGGAAATTTTCGAGCTGTGCGGCTTTGACTTCCGGGGCGAGGAATACGTGTTTGACAACCACGCGGACAAGGGCTATGACTGGAGTGCCCTGCCCGGCGACGGCGGCCCCCGCATCGGCCTTAACACCGGCTGCGGCGACCGCTGGACCACCCGCCTCTGGAGCACCGCCAAGTGGACAGAGCTGATAACCGGCCTGCAAGCCGCCGGCTACACCCCCGTGCTGCTCGGCGGCGAGGCCGAAGACGCGCGCAACCGCGAGCTGCACGCCGCCACCGGCGCGGCCTATCTCGGCACCTTCCCCCTCCCCCAGTTCATCAACCTGATGCACCAAATGGCTGGCATCGTAACCCAGGTAACCATGGGGATGCACATCAGCATCGCCCTAGGCAAGCCCACTATTTTGATGAATAATATCTTTAACCCCCACGAATTTGACCTCTACGGCCGGGGCCAGATTGTGCAGCCCAACCGGGACTGCGTGTGCTTTTACCGGAGCACCTGCCGGCTCGGCACCAGCTGCATGGAGGACCTGCCGGCCGCCAAGGTGCTGCAAGCCGTGCGCGAAAGCGTCGTGCGGTAAGCTTCGGCTTGCCGGAAGTAGTGCGGCCCGAAGCGAAGTGCGGCGGGCCAATCCTACTCTGGCCCCGCCCGCCAGTGCCCCGGCCGCAGCAGGGGCAGCCCGCGCCACGGCAGCCCCCGCAGCAGCCAGCGCACCGAATCGGGGCCGCCGAGGGTGCCGCGCAGGTGCAGCCCGGCTCTATCCAACTGGTAGCGGAGCTGGCCGGGGCGGCCGGCCTCGTCGTGCAGCAGTAGGCGGCCGGGGGCGTAGCGCAGGCCGTAACTGCGGAATTCGTCGACGGGGCTTTGGGTGATGAGGTAGCCCTGCCGATGCACAAACACCCGGCGCGGCAATGCAGCGGCTGGCGAGGCGGCCGGCCCATCGGGCTGCACCGAGT
>JALYUH010000070.1 GCA_030853985.1 Bacteroidota bacterium
CGGCGCAGGCAGCTACGGGTGCGAAGCAAAGGTCGGCATTACGGTTGTGCTTGCAGACCTTATCCGGGTTTTATACCTTGGCGGCATGAACATGCCCGGCTCCGCACGCATCACCATTCATCCCGCCATCTGCGAGGGGCAGCCCACGGTGCGCGGCTTGCGGATACCCGTGTGGCAAGTGCTTGATTGGCTGGCAACCGGCCATTCGACAGTTGAGGTCATGGCCCAACATCCCGAGCTGGAGCCCGAAGATTTCCCGGCCTGCCTGGCTTTCGCCGCCGAGCGTCTGAAACCGCTGAACCATGCGCAGCCCATCGCGCCCGATGAAAATTCGGAGGCCTGGCTGCTAAGCCGCCAAACTCAGTGGCTGGCCGAGCAGGATTTCCTGAAGCAGCTGTGGGAGCGGCGTGCCGTGGGTGCGCCGTCCCGCCCGGAAACCAGCCCGCAAGCCAACTAGCGCTGGCTTTCCAGCGTCGGAATGGGCGTGGCCATTTCCACGTTCGAGGTGTTGGGGAAGGCCAGGAAGTGCGTCACGCGCGGCTCGTCCGGCCCGCGGTGGAACTGGCGCACGCGGGCTTCCACCACTTGGTCTTCGCGGGTGAAGCGGTGGTGCTGGCGCTGGTGCTCGCCCCAGGTGGCCACGTAGAAAAACTCGCTGATGCGGGTGGGCACGGCCACATCGGCAAACACGCCGGCCCGCAAAGCGCCGTCGCGCAGCCGCAGCCGCGTGAGCTGCTCGGCCGCGAGGTGGAAGGCGGCCCAGTCGGCGGGCGCGACTTGGTATTCAATCATCACCAGCACGGGGCCGTCGTCGGGGTCGATGCTGCCTACGCCGGTGGGGCGGGGGCGGTTGTCGGCGGGGTCCAGGTCCAGGCCCTTGGCCGAGCGCATAGGGAAGGGGAAGGCCAGCAGCGTGCTGGCCAGCATCCAGCCGGCGGCGGCCAGCAGCGAAGTTTGCAGCGAAAGGTGGTCGGCCAGCTCGCCCCAAACCAGGCTGCCGATGGATAAGCCCGCCTGAAACACCAGCATATACACGCTAATGACGCGGGCCTGCACCCACTTGGGCACGCTCAGCTGCACGGTAGTGCTGAAGCTGGTCATCACCAAAAGCCAGGCAATGCCCGACAGAAACATGACGGCGTAGAGCACGTAAATCTGGCTCACGAGCGCCAGGGCTACGTTGGTGCCCACGAAAGCCAGCACGCCCATCAGCACGCGCTGGTTGAAGTTGAGCCGCGAGCCGGCCCGGCCCATGAGCACGGCCCCGGTTACGGCCCCCGCGCCCAGCCACGAGAGCATCACGCCGTAGTGGCCCGCACTCAGGTGCAGCCGCCGCGCTACTACTACCGAGACGAGGCCCCACATGGCCGCCGTTCCAAACGCAAACGCGAACGTGCGCACCAACACCCCATAAATGGCCGGCGAATACTGCACGTAGCGCAGCCCTGCCCGCAGCGCCCCAATGAAATTCTCGGCCGGCCCATTGGTAACGGTGGGCTGACGCTTCCAGAAATACACCACCGCCCAGGTGCCTAGAAACGACACGCCGTTCAGCACAAAAACCCAGCCCGACGAGTAGTAGGCGATGATGGCCCCGCCAATGGCCGGCCCGATGGCCCGCGCAATGTTGTTGCTCACCCCGTTCAGGGTAATGGCCGAGGGCAGCGACGGCCGCGGTACCAATTCCGTCGCAATGCTTTGCCAGATGGGGGCGTTCAGGGCCGCGCCCATGCCCAGCAAAAACGTGAAGCCCAGCACCCCGTAGGCCGAAATGCCGTTGCTCAGCGTGAGCACGCCCAGCCCCACGGCCACCACCGCCATAAAGCCCTGCGTGAAAAGCAGCAGCCGGCGGCGGTCCACCAAATCGGCCATGGCCCCGGCCGGCATGCTCAGCAGAAAGGCCGGCAGCGAGGTGGCCGTTTGCATCAGGGCCACGAGCAGGGCCGAGGTCGTGAGGGTGGTCACGAGCCACACGCCGGCCACGTTCTGCATCCAGGTGCCCACGTTGCTCACCAGGCCCGCAATCCAAATGGCCCGAAAAACGGCGTAGGCAAAGGGCGTCCAGAGCGTGGCTTTTGGGGCGGGCAAAGCGGCAGTAGGTTCAAGCATCGGGCAGCAACAGGGTTTCGCTGGCAATAACAGCGCAACGACGCAAATAGCTGCTTACGGCTGTCAATAGCTAATCGGTCGTCGCCAAATAAAAAAATGCTCCGCCGAAAGACGGAGCATTTTTTCAATGCGTTGTCAACCACCGCTACCGGTAGCCGAAGCGGTAGCGCAGGCCGGTAGTGTACACGTTAATAAAGCCGCTGCCCGATGGTGACTGAACGTTGTAGTTCAGGTTGGCATCGCCCACGGCCTCCAGGTGGCGGCCCAGGCGGTAGCGAATGCCCCCGCCGATGCTCAAGGCGAGGTTAGTAACGTGCTCGGATTGCTCGCTGTAGAAAGTGGTACGCTGGTTTTGGTCAACGCTTTCGAAGATGCGGCTATACCAGGCTCGGGTTATGACGGCTCCTACCAAGGCATCAAACTGGAGCCGGCGGTCTGGCCGCTTGGTTCCATTCAGGCGTAGTAGCAGTGGAATTGCCAAGTGCTGGTGGTTCTCACGATAATAGCCAACGCTTACGCTTTGGCCTGACGCATTCAGGTTAAACTCTTCGGTGTTGTGCTGCGATGAGATGCCCCACGTAATACCGGCCTGCACCGCTGCGTTCGGCCCCAACTGATAGCCAAAGCTCACACCCGGCTCCAGCACTCCTTCCAAGTACCGGCCTAAACGCGGGTACACAATGCCATAGTTGCCTGCTGCTCCCATCACGCCCATAAAATAGCGCGGGTAAGCTGGGGCCGGCGAGGTGTTTTGAGCTTGGGTCGAAAAATTAGGTGTGAGGGCAGAAGCAAATAATAATGATGCCCCGAAAGTTGACCACCGCATTACCTTGTATTTACGCAAAAGAAGATATAAGAGCCACCTGCGCCATTATTGAGGTCGCTGCCAACCCGCTGCCAGCCCGCCGGTGGCTGAATATTAACGTTATTGCCAGTCAAAACCCCCAATTCAATTAGCTGGTTGTGGTATGGCGTTGCTACCCGGGTTTGCCAAGCATATATATAGCTGCCGCCGGCCCCGTCGTTCAGGTCGGGAAACTTGAAGTGGTTCGAGTCTACTGTATAGCCCAACGTAGCGTACATTGGGGTGTAAATGCCGTTGCAATTAGCAGCGGCTGAGCAGCACCGCACTTCTGTGTCTATCCATTTGATTGGCGAGTCCACCCGGTTGCCATTGATATCGCGGGGTGTTTCGTCGGTGCCGCTACCATTGTAACCACAGCCCCAGTTAGAAGTCTGGTACTGTACCTGCGAGGGGTCGCGGGTGAAGGACACGTAGATGTATTCGCCCCCCGCGCCCTCATTCAGGTCGATTTCAATGTTGTGGTAATACGGGCTGTCGTTGAATCCCGTCCGGTTGGGATTGGGCCCTTTTACAATTTTGAGGTCGTAGAGGTAGCCGTTCGGGTTTTCGGTGGTGTAGAAAGCCGTGGTACGATGAGTCGCTTTTGAAGTGCTACCAGTCGGGCTGGTCGCATAGGGAGCACTATCCCAGGGCTGCACCATCTCGGTGCTGCTGAAATGCGTATAGTTTGGCACGTAAACCCCGCCGCCGCCGCCGCCGCCATCGTCGGGGTCAGTCGGTTGAGGAAATAGGTTGGCAGTGCCTCCCAGAGCCGCTGGTAGCGAGCTAAGCAGGCGCTTGGTGTCGTCACCTTTGGGCCGGATTGGGCGGGCGTTAAGGCCGTCGCTGGGCACAAATGTGCTTTTACTCACGTACTGCCCCTTGGGGTCTTTGAAAAGACCCAACTCAACGCTGCCGACAAATCCTCTCCAGGCCGCCGTACCCGCCGTGTCCTTGCTAGCCTCTGCAATCGGTCGGATGGTGGCCGTCGACGGTTGCACGTCCGGCGCTTCCGATTTTGAGCACCCGGACAGGCTACTCACGGCAATGGCGGCGAGGGCGAGTAGCGCCCCCCCCCTTTTTTAGTAGATAAAAACTTGAACATGAAAAGGTTGAAAAATGGTTGGAAAGTGGGCCTTAGCCAACTCTTGCCGCCTAGAAAAGCAAAAGCTGCCTCGGTTACCGGCCGCCAAGTTAGGCGTATTTGTCAATACTTTTCGTGCTCGTAATTTATTTATTTTTACATAAGATATCGGCCGCGCCAACGGCAGCCATTGGCACTGGTTCCGGCGGGCCATTGACGGGCTGCATGGTCGGACTTTGCTATCCGGGCGCGGACTCGCAGCGTCCGCGCTATGGCACTACCGCCGCTGCGACGACTCGCGCACCAGCAGCCTGGGCTTGAGCACGATGGGCTTGGGCGGACCGGTGCGGTTGGGGCCGCTTTTCAGCATCTTTTGCAGCAGCTGCACCGCCGTGCGGCCCATTTGCTCGCAGCGCTGGTCCACGCTGCTAATCATGGGCTCGGTGAGGGTGGTGAAAGCTTCGTTGCTGAAACCCACGATGGCCACGTCCTGCGGCACGCGCAGGCGGTGGGCCTTCACGGCTTGCAGGGCACCCACGGCGGCTAGGTCGTTGCTCGAGAACACGCCGTCGGGGCGCTGGGCGGCGGGCAGGCGCAGGAGCTGGCGCATGGCCGCCTGGCCGCCCTTCTGGCTCATCTCGCAGTGCACGCTCAGCTCTGAATCGATAGGCAGGCCGTGGGCAGCGAGGGCGTCCAGGTAGCCCTGGTGGCGGTTTTTATGGATGCTCAGGTGCAGCGGGCCGGTGAAGTGCGCAATGCGCGTGCAGCCCTGCTCAATCAGGTGCGTAACTACCTGGTACGCCCCTTGGTAGTCGTCAATCACCACGGCGCTCACGTTGCTGCCCTCAAAATCCTCCACCATGCGGTCGAAAAACACCAGCGGGATATTCTGCTGGCGCACGGCCTCGAAGTGGCCGAAGCTCTGCGTCGTATTGGCCAGCGACACCAGAATTCCCTCCACCTGCGAGTTCATCAGCAGGTCGATGTTCTTCTGTTCTTGGCGCGCATCCTCGTTCGATTGGCAAATCATCACGTTGAAGCCCAGCTTGGCCGCCTCAATGGCAATGCCATTCACCACCTGCGGAAAGAAATGGCCCGTGATGTGCGGCACCAGCACGCCCAGCGTGTTGCTGCGGCCCCGGCGCAGGGCGGCGGCCAGCTGGTTGGGCTGGTAGTGCGTTTCCTCGGCCAGCTGGCGCACGCGCGCTTTGGTGGCCTCGCTCACGTCGGCGTGGTCGCTAAGGGCGCGGGAAATGGTGGAGGGCGACAAACCCAGCGTTTTGGCCAGGTCGGTGATGGAAACGCGGCGATTAGCCATCGGAGGAAGTGGAGCGAGGTGAACAAAAAAACCGCGCCGGGAGCGGCCGCACCGCCCGGGGCCAGGCCCTGGCATCGGCCGAAGGAAGTAGGCGGCCCGCGCCTGCGGCCGCCGCTTTCGGCCATCGATGGGAATTCACCCGCAATCTACGCCGGCCCGCCAATCCGGCCGCCCCAGCTGGCCCCCGGCGGCGGCCAACTACTACTCCACTACCAGATTGTAGCGGGCCACCACGCCCAGCAGGCCCGCCAGCGTGAAATGCGCGCCGGCCAGCGGGTTGCGCTCGGGGTCGATGATGAAGCCGGTGGCGGTGCGGAAGTCGGCCCCGGCCAGCTTGGTATTCTGGAACACGGCCCCGCCCAGCGCGCAGTCTTCAAAGGCGGCTTGGCTGAGGTCGGCATCGGCAAAGTCAGCATCCTCCAGCTGGCAGCCCACAAAGCGCGTGCCCGGCATGCTGCGCCCCGCAAACGAGGCGTAGCGCAGTTGGCACTGGTCGAAATGCACGCCAAACAGCATGTCGCGGCAGGCCCCGAATTGCAGGCCCATCAGCTTGCAGTCATCAAACGCCACGTTCTGGAAGGCCGTGCCCGCCAGCTGCGCCGTGGTCAGGTTGCAGTGCTCGAACCGGCAGTCGGTGAAGCGCAGCCGGCGCAAATCGGCCCCGCCAAAATCGCAGCCCACGAAGCGGAATTCCTCGAACTCGGTGTGGCCC
>JALYUH010000093.1 GCA_030853985.1 Bacteroidota bacterium
GTGCCGCCCGCCACCCTCGATTTCCGCCTCGTGTGCGCCGAAACCGGCCTCGTACCCGGCGAGCACTGCCCCAACCAGCTCATCGACTACTACCTGCCCGGTACCTCGTCGGCCCGGCACTGCGAGCACCAGAAAGAAGCCCTGGTTTCGGCCACCGGCACCCTTGCCTATTGCCGGGCCTGCGTGCCAGCGGCGGGGTTTCGGCGGCAGTTATTTCCCAACCCGCTGCCGGAGGTGCTGGCGTTTCGGGAGGCGCAGGGACTGCCCAGCAGCCGCCTGCCACCGCACAACCCCGCCTGCCGCCTCGTGCGCAACACCAACGGCGGTACGGGCGCGGCCCTGGCCATCACCTCCCCCCTCGACCATGCCGAGTACGTGCTCGACCGCCACGACCAGCAGCAGATGCTGCTGAGCTGCGCGGCGGGCAGCGAGGTGCGCCAGGTGTTCTGGTACGTGAACGACCGGTTTCTGCGCGCCGCGAAGGCAACCGAGCGGGTGTTTTTCCGGCCGCCCAGCGGCACCGTCAAAATATCCTGCGCCGACGACCACGGCCGCAACGTCGATATTCAGTTGCAGGTGGCGGAGCTGTAGCGGGCCGCGAAGCAGTGGGTTCATGCACGCTTCAGAAGAAACGCCTTTTTTGCGGGCTAATTCATCATCACTGCTGTTACGCGGCGGTCAGTAGCGTGGACTTTGTAGTCCGCGTCCCCACGCCATTGCAGTGGCTTTAGCGGCGCGGGGACGCGGACTGCAAAATCCGCGCTACACCCCCAGCAACGGCTGAACTAAAGCACTGCGTAACATCACTTCATCATCTTACCCAAACCTATGGCCCTTCTGGTGCTCGTCCGGCACGGCGAATCGACTTCCAATCTGGCTAACGTCTTCACCGGCTGGCTCGATGTTCCCCTCAGCCCTAAAGGTGAAGAGGAAGCCCGCACCGTGGCCGAAAAGCTGCGCGACTACCACTTTAATGTCGCTTATAGCTCCGACCTGATTCGAGCCGAGCGCACGCTCGACCTCATTGTGGCGCGGCCGGCCTGGGCTACTATCCCGGTGCACCACGCCGCCGCCTTGCGCGAGCGCATGTACGGCGATTTGCAGGGTCTCAACAAGGCCGAAACGGCCCTAAAATACGGCCAGGCCCAGGTCGATAGCTGGCGGCGCAGCTACGCCGTGGCCCCGCCCGGCGGCGAAAGTCTCCAGCAAACCCAGGAGCGGGCGGTGAAATTCTACGAGGCCGAAATTGCGCCGCAGCTCCGGGCGGGCCGCGATGTGCTGGTTGTGGCGCACGGCAATACCTTGCGCGGGCTGCGCATGTACCTGGAGCAGCTTACGCCGACGCAGGTCGAATCCCTGGAAATTGTGACGGGCGGCATCTGCGTGTATCACTTTGATGCGCAGTTGCATATTCTGGAGCAGCAGACATTGTAGCCGCCCTGCCTATGAACGTAACGTGAACCCGGCGAAAGGAGTAAGCAAAGGGAGCAGACCGGCACCATTCGCCGGCCGCTTCGTATCACCTTTTCCTCGCTCATGGGTCCTCAGTTTCTATTCGCTACCGGTATCGAAAACAGCAACCCCACCATTCAAAACGGCCGGCACCGGGTGGATGAGCTGGAAAAATGCAACCACTACAAGCTCTGGCAGAAGGATTTCGACCTGGTGGATGAGCTGGGCATCAAGTTCCTGCGCTACGGGCCGCCCATTCATACCACGTTTCTGGGGCCGGGCAAGTACGACTGGAGCTTTGCCGATGTCACGTTTCAGGATTTGCTGCGGCGCAACATCGCGCCCATCGTGGACCTTTGCCACTTCGGCGTGCCCGACTGGGTTGGCAACTTTCAGAACCCCGATTTTCCGGTGCTTTTTGCGCAGTACGCCCGGGCGTTTGCCCAGCGGTTTCCGTGGGTGCAGCTCTACACGCCGGTGAACGAAATGTACATCTGCGCGCAGTTTTCGGCCCGCTACGGCTGGTGGAACGAGCAGCTGAGCGGCGACCGACCCTTCGTAAATGCCCTCAAGTACATTGTGAAGGCCAACGTGCTGGCCATGACGGCCATTCTGGAAGTGCGGCCCGATGCCATTTTCATCCAGAGCGAGTCGTCGGAATACTTCCACGCCGAAAACCCGGCCGCTATCGGCCCGGCCGAAACCATGAACTCCGAGCGGTTTCTGTCGCTGGATTTGAACTACGGCCGCCGCGTGAATTCGAGCATGTACGAGTTCCTGATGGACAACGGCATGACCCGCGAGGAATATCACTTCTTCCTGAAAAACAAGATGAAGCGGCACTGCATCATGGGCAACGACTACTACTATACCAACGAGCACCGCGTGCGCGCCGACGGCAGCACTTCGGCCTCGGGCGAAGTATTTGGCTACCACGTTATTACTACGCAGTACCACGACCGCTACCGCCTGCCCGTGATGCACACCGAAACCAACATCTGGCAGGGCCAGAACGGCGACGAGGCCGTGAACTGGCTCTGGAAAGAATGGGCCAACGTGCTGCGCGTGCGCAACGATGGCGTGCCCATGGTGGGCTTCACCTGGTACTCCCTCACCGACCAGGTGGACTGGGACACCGCCCTGCGCGAAAACAACGGCCGCCTGAACCCGGTCGGGTTATATGATTTGGACCGCAACATCCGCCCCGTGGGCGAGGCCTACAAGCAGCTCATCGCCGACTGGAGCCAGGTGCTGCCCGCCCAAAGCGTGTGCCTGCAAGTGCCCATCGTGATGCCCCAGGACAGCAACGATGCCTGGGCCAGGGAGCAAAAAGCCGATGTGCAAGCCGCCAGCGCCGATAAATCGACCGACCAGGCCAACGCTACCAACATGGATGCGGCGTAGGCGCGCTACCTGATGTCTTAAAATGGCGCGGGGACGCGGAATCCAAAGCCCCCGCTACTTCCTGCTGCATGACGGCGCTCATTATGAATCCCCACTCCCCAATACCATGTTCCTCCGCTTCCAGAATAAAGTTGTGCTCATTACCGGCGGTGCCAGCGGCATTGGCCTGGCCGCTGCCAAGCGCTTCGCCTCCGAAGGGGCCCGCGTGGTGCTCGCCGATTACAACCAGGCCAACCTCGACGCCGCCGTGCCCGAAATAACCGCCGCCGGTGCTCCCGACGTGTTGGCCAGCCTCTGCAACGTGTCGGTCGAAGCGCAGGTGGAAGCCACGGTAGCGGCCACTTTAGCCAAATTCGGCCGCCTCGATGCGGTGGTGAACAACGCCGGCCTCATGCAGTTCAAGGCCCTGGAGGAGCTGACCGGCGACGACTGGCTGCGCGTGCTGAACGTGGATTTGCTGGGCGCGTTTTACTTCACCAAGCAGGCATTTCTGCACATGAAGCCGGGCGGCAGCATCGTGAACGTGGCCAGCATTCACGCCATCGAAACCAGCCCGCTGGTGGCTCCTTATGCGGCGGCCAAGGCCGCGTTGCTCTCGCTCACCCGCTCGTCGGCCATCGAAGGGGCCCCCAAAGGCCTGCGCATCAACGCCGTACTGCCGGGCGCCATCGACACGCCCATGCTCTGGAACAACCCGAACGTGAAAAGTGGCGTCGAAAAAATTAACCCCAGCGACGTGGGCAAACCCGAAAACGTAGCCGCCGCCATTGCCTTCCTCGCCTCCGACGACGCTGAATTTGTGCAAGGCTCTGAGCTGCTGGTTGACGGTGGCCGGCTCGACCACTTGTAGGG
>JALYUH010000104.1 GCA_030853985.1 Bacteroidota bacterium
ACCGGGCGGGCGCGTCTTCGGCCACCGAGAGCAGCAGCAGCGCCACGCCCAGCGTGAGGCTGAGAAAGAGCAGCGAAGGTGGGTATTTGGTGATGTTGATGAACGATAACACCGTGTAGAGCGGCCCGCGCGGCTGCCCTGCCCAGGGCTGCGGGTCGCCGTACCAGTTGCTGAAGCGCAGCCCCACGAACAGCAGCAGCGCCCCTACCCCAGCCAGCCGCAGCAGCCGCTTGCGCACCGCCAGCGGCTGCTGAAACCACGGGCCAATGCCGTAGCCGGCCGCCAGCACGGCCACCCAGGGCAGGATGGTGTAGGCGGCCAGCACCGCCACCTTAGCCGTGAGCGGGTAGAAAAAGGGGCTGTCGTAGAGCAGGGCCGGCAGCAGGGTGCCCGCTGTCACGGGCTGAATGGTGGGTAGGGCGTTGTGCCCGGCAATAACCAGGAGGGCCAGCCCGGCCACCACCCCGCGCGGCAGCCAGATGAGGCCGGCCAGCGCCACCAGGCCCCAGCCAATGGCCCAGATAACCTGGAGCAGAATGAGGTTGAAAGCGCCCCATTGCAGCAGGAAGTTGATAACTACTACTTCCAGCACCAGCAGCCACAAGCCCCGCGTGAGCAGAAACCGGCTCACGGCGCCCTTATCAGTCTGTTTTTGCTGGTACAGATACACGCTGGTACCGGCCAGCAACACGAAGGTGGGCGCGCAGAAGTGCGTTATCCAGCGCGTGAAAAATAGCAGCACCGAGGCGTGGGCCACATCTTCGGGCCGCACGGTGGTGGGCGTCCAGAACTCGCGGATGTGGTCGAGGGCCATGATGACCATGGCCAGCCCGCGCACCACATCAATGGCCTGCACGCGCGGCAGGGCGGCACGGCCGGCCAGGGGTTGGGGCGGCGGCGGGATAGTTGTTGGGTTCATGGGCGGGCAGCGTTGGGGAACGAAGCGGGCAAGTTAAGGTATTTCCCGAAGGGAAATACCGGCCGGCCACAACGGGCGGTCGGTTTTCCACGTTGCTACCGCTCTGCCTATTTCTTACCCGTTTTCATGCTGCTTCGCGCGCTGTTTTTTCTGCTGCTGCTGGGCGCGTCCGCCGCGCCGGCGGCGGCTTACTCCGTGCTCACCCACCAGGCCATCGTCGACACGACCTGGGCCAGCACCATTGCCCCGCAGCTTCAGCGCCATTACCCCAGCGGCACTGCCCAGGAAATGAACGAGGCCAAGAGCTACGCCTACGGCGGGGCCATTTTGCAGGATATGGGCTACTATCCGCTGGGTTCCACGCTCTTCACTAACCTCACGCACTACGTGCGGGCCGGCGACTTTGTGCGCAACCTGCTGCGCCAGGCCCGCAATCGCAACGAGTACGCCTTCGCCCTGGGCGCGCTGGCCCACTACGCAGCCGACAACGTGGGCCACCCGGTGGGCACCAACCGCATTATTCCGACGGTGTACCCCGATTTGCTGGCCAAGTTCGGGCCGGTCGTTACCTACGAGCAGTCGCGGGTGCGGCATACCGAAATGGAATTCTCCTTTGATGTGGTGCAGGTGGCGGCCGGGCGCTACCGCAGCCAGGAGTACCACAAATCCATTGGTTTTCGGGTGAGCAAGCCGGTGATGGAGCGCGCCTTCCGGCAAACCTACGGCATCGAGATGAAGCAGATTTTCTTTAATGTTGATGCCAGCGTGGCCATGTTTCGCTTCGCCGTGAACCAGTTGCTGCCGGCGGCGGCCCGGGCGGCCTGGCACCACAAGCACGATGAAATCAGGGCGCTGAGCCCACGGGCCCGGCGCGGCGATTCGCTCTACCACGCCAACCGCCGCGAGTACCGCCGCGAGTTCGGGCACGACTACGAGCGGCCCGGCTTTGGGGCGCGGCTAATGGCGGGCGTGCTGAAAGTACTGCCCAAAATCGGCCCGCTCAAGCCCTATGCCTTCACCTTGCCCGACGTGCCGGGCGCCCTGCAATTTCACCGCAGCTACCAGGCTTCGGTAGCGCAATTCGGCGAACTGGTGAAGGAGCAGCCCGCCGATACCACCAAAACCCTGCCCCTGCCCGACACCAACCTCGACACCGGCGAGCCCACCCACCCCACCGACTACGTATTAGCCGACCAAACCTACGGCGAACTGCTGCGCCAGCTGCACAAGCACGAGTTCGAGCACCTCACCCCCGCGCTACGCACGGCGCTGCTGGACTTTTTCGCCAACGGCATTCCGGTGCCCACCCGCGAAACCGACCGCGACGACGACAACGCCCGCGAAGCCAAAAAGGACCGCCGGAAAACCGAGCAGGCCCTGGCCGCACTGCGGGCCCAGCCCAAGCCGCCCAAGCATCGCTAGCGGTGGCGCAGCCTGAGAACCTATCCCAATAGCCAGGGTGGCGGGTGAAGCGGGCGGTTCGCTTTTTGCGGGCGGTTCGCTAATCGGCTGGTGCTAAGCAATGACGAGCGAACAGCCAGCGAAAAAACCGGCAGCCCGCATCACGCTATTGGGCTAGGCGCTAAAAGTCCGCGCTACTTTGCTTGGGCTGTGTGCAGCAGGCGCACCACCAGGCCGGTCCAGCCGGTTTGGTGGCTGGCCCCAAGGCCATGGCCGTCGTCGCCGTGGAAATATTCGTGAAAGAGCAGGTGGTCGCGGAAATGCGGGTCGGTCTGGTGGATTTCGGTGGTGCCCATCGCGGGGCGGCGGCCGTTTTCATCCTTCAGGAACAGACGGGCGAGACGGGCCGAGAGGGCATCGGCCACCTGCGCCAGCGTGTGCAGCTGGCCCGAGCCGGTGGGGTATTCGATGGTAAACGCGTCGCCGTAATAAGCGTGGTAGCGTTGCAGCGACTCAATAATGAGGTAGTTGACCGGAAACCAGACCGGGCCGCGCCAGTTGGAGTTGCCGCCGAACATATCTGAATCGGCCTCGCCGGCCACGTAGCTCACCGAGAAGCTGTCCTTTTCGCCCATGTGGTACCAGTACGGGTTGTCGAGGTGGTAGCGGGAGAGCGAACGGATGCCATGCTCGGAGAGAAATTCCGACTCGTTGAGCATGCGGGTGAGCACGCTGCGCAGCCGGCTTTGGCGCAGCAGGCCCATGAGGTGGCGCGCGCCCTGGCCGGGTTCCTGCCAGCGGCTCACCAGCGCGGCCAGGGCCGGGCGGCGCTGGATGAGGGCCAGCGCGCGGGCGTAGAACTCGGGCACGGTTTGCAGCAGCTCGTCGTCAATGACTTCCACGGCAAACAGCGGAATCAGGCCCACCATGGAGCGGATGCGCAGGCGGGTGCGCGAGTCGTCGGGGGCGTGGAGGACGTCGTAGTAGAACTGGTCCTCGTCGTCCCAGAGGTTGAACTGGCCGCCTCCCCCGCGCGTCATGGCATCGGCGATGTAGAGGAAGTGCTCGAAAAACTTGGTGGCCATTTCCTGGTACACGGGCGTGGTGTTGGCCAGCTCCAGGGCCATCCGCATCAGGTTGAGGGCGAACATGGCCATCCAGCTGGTGCCGTCGCTCTGCTCGATTTTGCCGCCGGTGGGCAGCGGGGCCGAGCGGTCGAACACCCCAATATTATCCATGCCCAAAAAGCCGCCCTCGAAGATGTTGCGCTC
>JALYUH010000144.1 GCA_030853985.1 Bacteroidota bacterium
ACCTCAAACGCGACGTGGTGAATACCCTCCGGCTTTTTGGCCAGGAATTTTGTAATGGCACTCTCCGACGAGGTACCCGCCAGCAGCTCAATCTTGGAGCCGCCCACCTGAAAAAAAACGGTATCGACGGCTTCGCTGGCTACGTGCTCCTTCTTATAGGGAGCCGCGCCGAGCAGCGTGGTGTAGAGGGCCGTGGCGGCTTCGAGGTCGTGCACGGCCAGGCCGAGGTGTTCGAGGTTGGTAATCATGGATGGAGGATTTCAGAGGAAAATACCGCTGGCCTAGCTTAAAAGCCGGTTTTACCGCGCATTTCGCGGCGTTGCCGGGAGCCGGCGCATTTCCTTATTTAGATTGTGTCTACTTTTGTGAGACCAAAGAAAACTGATTGCCCCCGAACCGTGTTCTAAGAGCCGACCAGTCATCCATTGGTTTATCATTTTGCTATCCCGCTGCGCGCCATGCTGAAGCTCCCTATTTACCTCGACAACAACGCCACCACGCCGCTCGACCCGCGCGTGCTGGAGGCTATGATGCCCTACCTGACCGATGTGTTCGGCAACGCGGCTTCCCGGAACCATCCCTTCGGCTGGGCCGCTGAGGAAGGCGTGGACTACGCCCGCGAGCAGATTTCGAAGCTCATCAACTGCGACTCGAAGGAAATCATCTTCACCTCGGGCGCAACCGAGTCGGATAACCTGGGCATCAAGGGCGTGTTCGAGATGTATAGTCAGAAGGGCAACCACGTCATCACCTGCACCACCGAGCACAAAGCCGTGCTCGATACCTGCAAGCACATCGAAAAGCTCGGCGGCCGGGTAACTTACCTGCCCGTCGATGAGAAAGGCCTCATCAGCCTCACCGACCTCGAAGCCGCAATGACCCCCGAGACGATTCTCGTGACCATCATGTACGGCAACAACGAGACGGGCACCATCAACCCCATCCGTGAAATCGCCAAAATCGCCCACAGCCACGGCGCCCTGTTCATGACGGACGGCACGCAGGCGGTAGGTAAAATCCCGGTCGATGTGATTGCCGACGGCATCGACATCATGGCCTTCACGGCCCACAAAATGTACGGCCCCAAAGGCGTAGGCGCCCTCTACGTGCGTCGCAAGAACCCCCGGGTGAAAGTGACCGCTCAGATGGACGGCGGTGGCCACGAGCGCGGCATGCGCTCGGGTACCCTCAACGTACCCGGCATCGTGGGCCTAGGCAAGGCTTGCGAGTTGGCCCGCCTCGAAATGGACGCCGACACCGCTCGCTTGAGCGTGATGCGCGACCGCCTCGAGAAGGAACTGATGACGATGGAGGAAACCTACACTAACGGCTCGGTGGAGCACCGCCTGCCGCACGTCACCAACATCAGCTTCAAGTACGTGGAAGGCGAAGGCCTGATGATGGGCGTGAAAGACCTGGCCGTATCATCGGGCTCGGCCTGCACTTCGGCCTCGCTGGAGCCCAGCTACGTGCTCAAGGCCCTGGGCCTGAGCGACGACCTGGCCCACAGCAGCCTGCGCTTCGGCCTGAGCCGCTTCACCACCGATGAGCAAATCGACTACGCCATCGGCCACGTAAAAGAGGCCGTTACCAAGCTCCGCGAAATGTCGCCCCTCTGGGAGATGTTCCAGGAAGGCATCGACTTGAGCAAAATCGAGTGGGCGGAACACTAGGAGGGAATTATGAATTATAAATTATGAATTATAAATGGCTTTAAATCGCCTGAATAATCATGGTTGTAATTCATAATTTATAATTCATAATTCATAATTAAAGCAAAGCGACATGGCTTACTCCGATAAGGTAATCGACCACTACAGCAACCCCCGCAACGTGGGCACGCTCGACAAAAGCAAGAAAAACGTAGGCACCGGCCTCGTGGGCGCACCCGAGTGCGGCGACGTGATGCGCCTGCAAATTGAGGTAGACGAAGCTACCAACACCATCACCGACGCCAAATTCAAGACGTTCGGCTGTGGCTCGGCCATCGCCTCATCGTCGCTCGCAACAGAGTGGCTGAAAGGCAAATCCATCGACGAGGCCCTGGCCATCGATAACATGGAGATTGTGGAAGAGCTGGCCTTGCCGCCCGTGAAAATTCACTGCTCGGTATTGGCCGAGGATGCCATTAAGTCGGCCATCTCGGACTACCGCGTGAAAAACGGCCTGCCTGCGCTGGAACTGGCGCACCATTAATTTCAGTAAATTAAAAATTGAGAATTAATAATTAAGAATGTGGCTGATGCTGTCATTCTTAATTATTAATTCTCAATTTTTAATTTAACTCAGCATGTTTTAATTTAACTCAGCATGGACGAATTTGACATTGCCCGGCTGGAACGCGAAATTCGGCAGCACTTGGGCTTGGAGCCTTCGCAGCTGAAATTCGAGTTTCGGGAGCTGGAAGGCCAGACGCGGCTGGATTTGATTACGGTGAACCCGCGGCACGAGCAAAGCTTCCTGTTTCGCTACGAAACCGGGCGCGATAAAGTGGATTGCCTGGAAAAAATGCTGGCCTACGTGCGCAGCTACCGCGATACCGAAAGCTCCTATACGCTGCAATGGCGCGCGCGGGGCGACCGGGAGCTGCAAACGTCCTATTTCCGGGCGCACAACGTGTATGAGGCGCTGGATAAACTCTATTTCGGCCGCGATTTGAACATCATTACCGTGTTCAGCGTGGTACTGAACCCGAGTTCCTAAAGGACCGGAATGAATTAGTTGGCGGGCGAGTGAACAAAGAAATTCGCCGCCTTGTTTATAATGTGTCTAAATTGCGGGTCCATTCGGCTTGCTTCCAAGCCCAAGCGGCCCTGCTCCTCCTGCCATGATTACCGTATCGGACAAAGCCAAAGAAAAAGTAGCACGCCTGATTGAGGACGCGCATCTTGATGAGACCTACCGCCTACGCGCCTCGGTGGCGGGCGGCGGCTGCTCGGGCCTGAGCTACAAGCTGGACTTCGACAACGAAGTGCGGCCGATGGACCAGGAGTTTGAGGACAAGGGCGTGCGCGTGGTGGTGGACATGAAAAGCTTCCTCTACCTGGCCGGCACCGAGCTGGATTTCTCCGACGGCCTCAACGGCAAGGGTTTCCAATTCAACAATCCCAACGCCTCGCGCGAGTGCGGCTGCGGCGAGAGCTTCTCGGTATAATCAGCGTTGATACGCAACATTGGATGTGCCGGTATCATCGGCACCGAAACAACAAAAAGCCCCCGTGCATATTGCACGGGGGCTTTTTGTTGTTTGCCTTTCGGGCTATTCCTTCTCGAACTTCTGCACGGTGCGGCCGGTGGCCGTTTGCAATTCCAGGAAGTAGAGGCCGGTGGGCAGGGCGCTCACGTCTACCTTAGCCGTACCGGCTTCAGTGGTGCCGTGCAGCAGCGGCTGGCCCAGCTGGTTGAGTACGCGGTAGGGCGTAGCGGCGGCGGCAATGAAGCTGATGTGGCTGTGGGCCGGGTTGGGGTAGAGCTCCATTTTGGCGGTTTCGCCGGTCCCGGCTACCGTGATGACGGGCGAGAAGGCAGTGGTACCGTCCAGGTCGATTTGACGCAGGCGGTAGTAGAGTTTGGCGGCGGGGGCGGCTTTATCGAGGAAAGCGTAGGCGGTGGCGTGGGTGCTGCTGCCTTGGGCCGCTACCACCGCCACGGTAGCGAAATCGCGGCCGTCGAGGCTGCGCTGCAGCTCGAAGCGGGCGCTGTTTTTCTCGCTGGCCGTATACCATTTCACCGAAACCAGGTTATCGGCCTGGCGCTGGGCGCTGAAGGCGGCGAGTTCGACGGGCAGCGGGTTGAGGAAGGAACCAAAGTTGTTGAGAGGTGACGCAGGGGTGGTGGCGGCAAGCACGAAATCGGAGAAACCCGAGAATGAGTTGGAGGTAATGTCTCCGCTCACGGGAGCCCCGCCTACCCCGCTGCCGCTGCCACCCGTTTCGGTGGAGTGGCCAATCGAGGTCCAACTGTTGGCCGTGGCGGCGTCGCGCTTGGCAATGACCAGGCCGGCGTCGTTGGGCACGTTCACGTAATCATCAGCCCCGAACGTGAGCGTGATACTTCCGGTGAAGTTCGCAGGATTGGTGCTGGATGAGGTAACGGTGTAGGAACGTTTTGTTGATACCCGCGTCACCGGGGCGCTTACCGGCGCTTGGCCGGGGTTGCCCTCCAGTTGTTCAGCCGTGTAGGTGGTGATGGCACTCTGGGCGGTAGCGGTCAGGGTGAGGGGCCGGAAGGCCCCGCCCTTGCCGATGGGGAACACCGTGGTAGCCGCGCCCGTACCGGTCACCCGCGCCAACGGACCATTCACGAAGCTAGCGGCGCTGCCGCCGCTGATGGTAGCAGACTGATACAGCGTGAGGCTGTTGGTGGCGGTGGTATTGATATTACCACCATTCAGGGCTAACGCACCTTCCAGGGAAACAGCACCGTTTGCCGTCACGCGAGTGGTAGGGCCATTTACCGTGAGGTTGTAGTAGTTACCAGCAGTGATGCTCGTTACCTCATCCACATAAATCGGACGACCGATAGCAGCACCCCAGCCGGTTGCTACCCGCACCCCATCCACGCTGACATCGTTATCGTCCTGGCGCAAAGCGATGGAATTGAGCGAACCCAGCGATGTCGATACGGTGCCCGATGCGCTAAGAGTAGGCAGGGCCGGTTCCGCATCGGGAGCAGCGCCGCTGTACACGTAGAGTTTGGCGGTATTGGTATTGCCATCGACATCATACTTGAGCACCAGCAGGTACTGGGTATTGCGGCTGTAAACCGTGGAGGTGTATCTACTGGCGGCTGCCGCACCAAGGCTGAGGCCAAATTTGAAACCTGTGCCTGATTCCTGCACGAATACCCGTCCCCGCAAGTCGGGCGAAGCCATTCCGCTGAGGGTATTGTAGAAAGTCATGAAATAGCTATCCGTCGGCTCTGCCGTATTCACCTTTACCACGGCGGCGGCATACGTCGAAGCCACGGTGCCCGTGCTGGGCGTGAAGGAACGGTACACATCCTGGCCGCTCGTCGTTTTGCCAATCAGATGTACCGTTGAAGAACCGGCGAACGTAGCGGGCTCGCCCTGGTCGAAGCCGCGGGGATATTGTGGCTGGGTCAGGTTGTTGCTGATTGTAGTCACCAGCGTACCCTGGTTGCCGCTGAAGCCCGTCCAGCCGTGGTCCGTCAGGTTCTCGCCGCTGGCATACGCGAAGTTGTCTTCCAGCAGTAGCAGCCCGGCCGTGGGCGTCGCCGTCACGGTGAAGATGGCGGTGCTGGTGCTGCTGCCATAAGCGGTAGCAACGGTGATGGTGCCCGTGGTGGCCCCGGTGGGCACCGTAGCCGTGAGGCTGGTAGTGGAGTTGAAGGTAACGGCCGTGGCCGCCGTGCCATTGAAGGAAACCGTGGCGGTGCTGGTAAAGTCGGTACCCGTGATGGTGACCACCGTGCCGACCGGGCCCGTAACGGGCATGAACGAGGTAACAACCGGCGCTACTACGCCCGTGCCCGTCACCGTGAAGGTGTAGGGGTTTTCATCGCTGTCGTTGTTGGCAATGGAAATGGACACGGTTTTAGTGCCCGTCGAAGTTGGTGCAAAGGCAATGGTAAAGGGCAGGCTGCCACCGGCCGCCACCGTAGCGGCGGTGGGCTGCGTCAGAACGAAGTCCGCCGTGTTGCCGGTGATGGCGACGATGGGCGTGCCCGTCAGATTGAGGACGGCGGTACCCAGGTTCTGAATGGTAAACGGCGTGGCAGCCGTGCTATTACCGACCACCGTAGGACCAAAGCCGTAGCTGCCCGTGCCGTTGAGAATAGTGGTAGCACCCTGCGCGAGGTTGATTTCCGGCACCGCCGTACCAGCCGTCACTATGCCATTGACAGTTATAGCCTTTGTGCCATTGTCGAGCAAATAGATGTTCCCTCCCCCCGTACCAGTGCCATTCGCGGCAATATTGTATATATAGAGACGATAGGAAACAGTACCTATCTGACTTTGCAGTAAGGTACCACCCGTTGAGAAAGCGAGTGTAGTATTGGAAGTGTTGACAGCTTGACTGCTACCAATCTGATTGCTAACTAAGAAAGCACCATTCGTGCTATATACCAAGGCGACGGTATTAGGGCCGGCGGTAGTACGGTAGGTGTTCACAATAATGTCGCTGACTGAAGCCGAATAACCGGCAGCAGTTGAAACGGTGTACTCAATGTAGGCATTATTGGTAATAGCACCAGCGAGGGTCGTAGCTGCAGCGGTGGCAAGCTGCACACCGTAAGTTGCTAACACTGAAGCAACCGTTCTTGCCCCGCTACCGCGCACACCATCTGTAGCGCTCACATTAGTAGCTGTTGTAGAAACCGGCAAGTTGGTAGCCGAGCTATTGCCATTGGCTGCGGTGTAGGTAGCCAGCGGCCCGGCAGTTACTGTGAAGTTCTGTGCGGCCGACGTGCCGCCGCCCGGTGTGGGGTTGGTGACGGTGACGGGATAAACGCCGGGCGTAGCCGGGGCCGTGAGGCTTACCGTGAGGGAAGTGGCGCTGTTGAAAGTGGGCGTGAGGACAGCACCGTTGAAGTTGACCACGGACCCGACGGTGAAGCCCGTACCCGTGAGGATAACCGAGGTAGTGCTGCCGGTAGTACCCGATGCCGGTGCAATGCCCGTGAGCGTGGGCGCCGGGTTGGTTACGTCCACCTGCACCGGGTTGCTGGCCGCGTCGCCGCAGGCGGCAAACGTGCTCAGCACGCGCACGAAGTAGGTGCCGGCCGTAGCGAAATTGGGCGTGTAGCTAATGCCGGTTTGTGATGGGCTGATGTTGCTGAAGGTGCCAGTGGCGCTGCTGCCTACCTGCCACACCCGCCCCGTAGCAGCGGGGCTTTCGGTGGCCGTGAGCAGGCTGCCGCTGCTGCCAGCCACAACGGTCTGAGGACCTGCGGGCGCAATGCTGACCGTGGGCGCATTCACCACCGTGAGCGCGGCCGTGCCCGACGTAACGGTGCCGTTGATAACCCGCACCAGATAGCCGGTGCCGCTGGCCGTGCCTTGCGGCACTGCCAGCCCAATGGGTGAAGCCGTACCGGTAGCAGTGGTCAGCGGCGTGGTGAAGCTGCCGGCCGCATCGGAAAGCTGTACCGTGTAGGTGCCCGTAGTGCCGTTTCCGGTGAAAGCCACCGACGTGCTGCCCGCGCCCGAGGTGGTGCAGACCGCCGTAGGCGTCAGCACAACGCCCGTAATGGTGGGGCCGGTAACGGTGCCATACACGGGCTTGCTGACGGAGGTGGCACCGGTGCTGGCGTGGGTAATATTTACGGGCATACCACTGGTGCCAGACGTGCCAGCCGTAGTGCCTGCCAGGCGCGCGTACACAGTAGTGGCAGCTATCGTGCCGCTGCTTTGTGAAAGCAGCAAGGGCGACGTACTGGGGTAAGTACTAAACGTGCCGGGCGTACCCGAACCGGGAGTAGTTTCCAGTGCTAGCTCGTAGCCCGAGGGCGAAACCACTTCAACATCCGCCGTGAGGTTGGTGCCTCCCACCGTGTAGCTCTGGCTGGCCGAAGGGGTGCCAGTAGTAGTGGTAAAGGAAAGGGCCGTAGCAGGCGTAACGGTGATGGTGGGGGTAGTTGGAGCGGTACCGTTGGCTACCAATTTTATATTCTTTATTCGAACACCTCGTCCTGTTGCCCCATTGTTGCTAATCCGAAACTTAACAGTTGTAGTAAAAGGCCCAGTAATGTTTATAGGACCGCCAGTAATGTAGGTAGAACTGCTTGGTGTGGCTGTGGTACCAACTACTGTATATAAGGTACCGTTGGTAGAAATCTCAATTCTTGCAGGATAGGCTGTACCACCACCAAATGTTGCTACATCAGCTGAAAATGTCAGACTGGTGTATGTAGACAAATCGTAAACAGCGGTTAATATATTGTCGGAGGGGCTTCCCGAATCCAACAAATAATAGGTGCCCTGGTCGACACCGTTTGTACCCACATTATCATTCAGCGTCCAGCCTGTAGGTGTTCCGGTGCTGGTTGGGCCAAAAATCGTCGTCTGCCCCCACCCCAGCAGTGGTAACAAAAGCAGCGCGAGCAGCGCTGTGCTGCGGGAGAGGCCGGTGGAAAATCGTGTAAAGAGATTTTGCATAAGAAAAGGGGATTGAAGGATTTAGCAATTGGGGCAAGTGCGCGCACATCGCAGTGTAAATATAGCACTAATAGATAGGACTTACCCAATGCAAAAATTACCAAATCGTTATTTTAATATCCTCCATACCCTGTAACCCACGCGCTGAAACTGCCACCGCCCTTTTTGGCCCGAAAAAAACCTGCAAGCGCAAGTGCACCCCGCCACCACCAGCGCAAAATAATGCAATATCTCAATTTATTGCCCGTTAAACCCGCTCCATCCAAGGCCAATTCCGACGGCTGTTCCGGGCCGGCCGGCCTGGACTGCTGGCAATGGCGCAAGCGGTCAAAAACCCGCACGGCGGCTCCGGCCAGCCGCGCGCCCGCGCTCAGCTCCAGCGGCTGAGGAACTGGAGGAAGGCCTCCTTGTACTGGTCGCCCACGGGGATGGTGACGGCCCCAATCTGGACGGTGAGGCGGCGCACGGCCTCAATCTTATCGAGCGCCACAATGAAGGAGCGGTGGATGCGCATGAAGCGCCGGGCGGGCAGCTTCTCCTCCATCGCCTTGAGGCTCATGAGGCTGAGCAGGGCGCGGGGCGTGCTTTTGAGGTGCACCTTCACGTAATCTTTCAGGCCTTCGACGTAGAGCACGTCGCTGAGGGCCACGCGCACCAACTGGTATTCGGCTTTCAGGAAGAGGTATTCTTCTTCCTCGGCAACAGCCGGCGCGGCCGGGCCGGGGCCGGCCACCAGCTCGGCATAGGCGCGGGCCTTGCCGGCGGCGCGCAGAAACTCTTCGTAGTTGAAGGGCTTGACGAGGTAGTCGAGGGCATCGACGCGGTAGCCGTCGAGGGCGTACTGCGGGAAGGCGGTGGTGAACACCACGCGCGGGCCGGTGGGGCCGAGCACGCGGGCCAGCTCCAAGCCGTTGAGCTCCTGCATCTGAATATCGAGAAAGGCCAAATCGACCGTGCCGGGGTGCTCGTGCAGGTATTTGAGGGCCTCAACGGCGCTCCCGAACTTGCCCACCAGCTCCAGAAACGGCGTTTTCTGCACGAACGAGGCCACCAGGCCCAGGGCCAGGGGCTCGTCATCGACGGCAATGGTGCGGAGGGGCGGCAGGGTGCTCATTTTATGGGGTAAGCGGGAATGAGGGTGTGAGGGCAGGAAGTTTTGGTCGGCTCGCCGGCTGAATTTCATCAAACAACCTGCAACGTCAGCTGCACGCGGAATTCGTGGGCCGGGGTGTTGGGTTCGACCACCAACGAAAACCGTCCGGGGTAGAGCAAATCGAGGCGGCGGCGGGTGTTGACCAGCCCGATGCCGTTGCTGCCGGCCAGGTCGGTAGCGGGCGCGGGCAGCAGGGAATTACGCACTTCCAGCTCCAGCACCTGGGCCGAGGGCTGGCGCAGGGCGATGCAAATGCGGCTTTTCTGGGTGGCCGCCACGCCGTGCTTAAAGGCGTTTTCGAGGAAGGGCAGCAGCAGCATGGGGGCCACCGGCACGTCGCGGATGGGGTCGGGCTTCTCGAAGGTTACCGTCACGCGCTCATCGAGGCGCAGCTGCATGAGGGTGATGTAGTCCTGCACGAAGGCGATTTCCTGGCTGAGCAGGGTGAGGCCGCCGGCCGTGTCGTAGAGCACGTAGCGCATCATGCGCGAGAGGCGGTGGATGGCTTCGCGGGCCTGCTCGCCGTCGAGCAGCGTGAGGGCGTAGATGTTGTTGAGGGTGTTGAAGAAGAAGTGCGGGTTAATCTGGGCCTTGAGCACCAACAGCTCCGACGACACGCGCTGCTGCTCCAGGGTCTGCCGAATCTGGGCGTCGTGCTGCCACTTTTGCACCACCGTGATGCTGGTGCTGATGCCCAGCACGAACATGGTGGTGAGCAGGCCCATCGTGTCGATGCGCGGGCCGGTGCGGGGCAGCCGGGGCCGGCCGGCCGCCGCCATAAAGGCTTTGTTCATGAGCGTGGGCAGGTCGAGCACCGACTCCAGCGCCCTGCTGAACAGCAACACCGCCACCGTAGTCCCCAGCAGCACCAGCACAAACCACCCCGTGCGCCCCTGAAACAGCAGCCGCGGCACCATGACTTCGGACGTGAGATAGAACGTGGCCACCCACGCCCCGAACATCAGCCCCTGCTTCAGCCAGAACTGCGGCGGCATGGTGAGCCGCCCGGTGAGCGGCTGGAACAGCAGAAACGTGAGCCCGAACAAGCCCCACACCAGCACGTGAATCAGCGGGGTAAGGTAGCGACGGGGCGTGAGCACGGGCATGGGCGGGATAGATTTCGCAACAAACATAGTCGGGCGCGTCGTGCAAATCTGGCCCGAACCGACCACGCGGGGCTTTGTATCGACGGCGGGCCAGGTTTTGCCGTCGCACTTGAATCAACAAATGACGCTTGATTAATTCCCAACCACTCGGAACCGGTTCCCAACCACCCGCGACCGGTTCCCAACCACTCGGAACCGGTTCCCAACCACCCGCGACCGGTTCCGAACCACCCGCGACCGGCTCCGAACCACCCGCGACCGGTTCCAGACCACCCGCGACCGGTTCCAGACCACTTGCGACCGGTTCCGAACCACCTGCGACCGGTTCCGAACCACTTGCGACCGGCTTCGGACCACTTGCGACCGGTTCCGAATCACTGCGGCCGAAATGCCCCGCCCCATACTTTCGCCCGCAAGCCCGACCTTTGCCCTATGATTCGCCTGCTACCACTGTTGCTTGTGTTGCTCTCGCCTTTGCCGGCCCCGGCCGCCCCGCCCCTGCCCGATTTCGCCAGCTACCCCATTTACCACGGCCCCGACCTGGGCCTGACCTGGCGCGGCCCCCAGGCCAGCCTGCGCGTATGGGCCCCCACCGCCGAAACCCTGCACCTGAAGCTGTACGCCGCCGGCACCGGCGGCGCGCCCGTAGCCGACTATGCCATGGCGAAAGCCCAGGACGGCACCTGGACCTACGCCCTGCCCGCCGGCACGGCCGGCTTCTACACCGTGCAGGCCACCATAGCCGGCAAAAAGATGGCCGAAGTAGCCGACCCGTACGCCCACGCCGTGGGCCTCAACGGCGTGCGCGGGGCCGTGTTCAACCCCGCCATTGCGCAGCCGCCCGGCTGGGATACCGACTTGCGCCCGGCCCTGAAACAGGCCACCGACATCGTGATTGGCGAAGTGCACGTGCGCGACCTGACGATGGACCCGCAGTCGGGCGTGCGCCACAAGGGCAAGTTTCTGGGCGCGGCCCAAACTGGCACCCGCGGCCCCGCCAACGTGAGCACCGGCCTCGACCACCTCGTGGAGCTGGGCCTCACCCACGTGCACCTGCTGCCCACCAACGACTTCGCCAGCATCGACGAGGCCGCGCCCGCCCGCGCCAACCGCTACAACTGGGGCTACGACCCGCTGAACTATTCCGTGCCCGAAGGCTCGTATGCCACCGACGCCGCCAACCCCGCTGCCCGCATCCGCGAGCTCAAGCAGCTGGTCGAGAACCTGCACGGTGCGGGCCTGCGCGTGGTATTGGATGTCGTTTACAACCACGTGGCCGACGCCGCCCGCAGCAATTTCGAGCAGCTGGTGCCCGGCTACTACTTCCGCCACACTGCCGATGGCAAGCTGAGCAACGCCACCGCCTGCGGCAACGAAGTAGCGTCCGAGCGGCCCATGGTGCGCAAGCTCATCGTGGAATCGGTGGCGTACTGGGCCCGCGAATACCACGCCGACGGCTTCCGCTTCGATTTGATGGGCGTGCTCGACCTTGAAACCATGCGCGCCGTGCGCGTGGCCCTCGACCAGCAGGACCACAGCATTTTCATCTACGGCGAAGGCTGGACCGCCGGCCCCTCGCCCCTGCCCGAAGCCGCGCGCGCCGTGAAGGCCAACATGCTGAAAATCGACCGCATTGCCGCCTTCGGCGACGAGCTGCGCGACGGCGTGAAGGGCCACTACGCCCACCAGACCGAGCCCGGCTTCGCCAGCGGCCAGCCCGGCCTGGAGGAAAGCGTGAAATTCGGCATTGTGGGGGCCACGAAACACGCGCAGCTCGATTATACGAAGGTGAACTACTCGAAAGCGCCCTGGGCCAGCGCCCCCGGCCAGGCCATCAACTACGTGGCCTGCCACGACGACCGGGTGCTCTGGGACAAGCTCACGGTATCGGTGCCCGGTGCCACCGAGGCCCAGCTGATTAAGATGGACGTGCTGAGCAACACCATCGTTTTCACGTCGCAGGGCGTGCCGTTTTTGCCGGTCGGCGACGAGTTTTTGCGCACCAAGGGCGGCTCGTCCAACTCCTACAACCAGCCCGACAGCGTGAACCAACTCGACTGGAGCCGCAAGGCCCGATACCTGCCGGTGTACGAGTTCTACCGCAAGCTGCTGGCGCTGCGCCGCAACCACCCCGCCTTCCGCCTGCCCACGGCCGAGCTGGTGCAGCAGCACCTGGAGTTTCTGCCCGCCAAGCCCGGCCTCATCGCCTACCGCCTGAAAGACCACGCCGGCGGCGACGCCTGGGCCGATATCATCGTCATCTTCAACGGCCAGCGCACCGCCGACAGCCTCTCGCTCCCGCGCGACACCTACAAAGTAGTGCTGCGCGGCGACCAGCTCAACGAGGACGGCCTCGACGTGCTGGAAGTAACCAGCGGCGTGCAAATCCCCGGCAACTCGGCCCTGATACTGGTGCCGATAAAGTAGCCGGAACGGACACCCTCAAAACAGCCTCCCCGGAAACCCAAAGCCCCTGGTGCGGCGGCGGCCCGACAAGACGTGGCAAGCCCCGATTCCTTGTTGAATTGAAAAAACACCCTTTCCATTTTGGAAAAAATGCTCCCCGTTAGGCTGCTGGCCTGACGGGGATTTTTTATTAGAAACTTTATAATCAATAACTTATAAGATTAACCAAAATACCTGGCCGAACCGGCACTGGTATTGGCATAGGGTGGAGGTAACCAACTAACGGCCGCATCGGCCACCACCCCCACCCCCAATACCATCGCCATGAACGCACTCCCCTCTTTCGATTCCGCCCCCGGCCTCCCCAAGTGGCAGCAGCCGGAAAAAATGGCCGGCCGCGTGGTGCTGCTGGGCCTGGCCGGCGCGGCCGTATACTACTGGGGCGTGATTTTGCCCTTCCTGGTCGATATGGTGTTCGACACCGCGAAGCTGGGCATTGGCCTCGGCGTGCTGTTCGTGCTGTTTTTGCTGGCCACGAATAAGCGAATTCACGCCGGGCTGTGGTATGCCGGGCAGCGCATACTGCGCACGGCGGCCGGCCTGTTCGTGAATACCGACCCCATCGGCATCATGGAAGACTACATCCGCAACACCGAAAAGGAAGCGCGGAAGATGGACGGGGAGGTTACCAACATCGAAGGCGCGCACGAGCTGGTGAAGCGCAAGCTGGCCGCCAACACCGCCCAGATGCAGGAGTACCTGAACCTGGCCAACTCCGCCACCCGCCAGGGCGAAAAGGACATGGCCGAGAGCTACGCCATGCGCGCCGCCCAGCTCGAAGAATACAACCAGCGCCTGCTGCCGATGGCCACCACCACGGCCAACGTGACGGTGGTAATGCGCCAGATTCTGAAAGCCGCCCTGCGCCAGATTGACGGCAGCAAGTTCAAAGTGAACCTCCTGAAGGATGAGTACACCCTGGTGAAACGTACCAGCTCGGGCATGCGCGCCGCCATGAACATCCTGCGCGGCGACCCCGACAAGAAGTACTTCTTCGACCTGGCCACCGACCGCGTGGCCCAGGACATGGCCCAGCAGCTGGGCCAGATTAAGCAGGCCATGCGCTACTCGCAGGAGTTCGTGAAGGAGATGGACATCCAGAACGGCGTGATGAGCGAGAAGGGCCAGGCCCTGCTGGAGAAGTATCAAAAAGGCGATTTCAACGCCGTGCTCAACGAAATGCCGCAGCAGCCGCAGTCGATTCTCACTACTAAAAAAGCCTCCGATGATGCCTATTCTAGCCTGCTTGACTAGCTTTTTGCTGGCCTGCGCGTGTGTCGGTAGCGCGGACTTTGTATTCCGCGTGTCGCACCACCAGGTCGCGGCTGTCGCCCAAAATCCCCTTCCCCATTACCATCATTCGCGGACTACAAAGTCCGCGCTACATCGCTACTCCCATGACCACTCGCGGTAAATTCATCATCGGCCTGATTCTCGTCGGCCTGCTGTATTTCGGCATCAACAAGCTGGTTGCCAGTAATACTATTTTTAAGAAAGCCGAAACGCAGTCGGTACTGCTCAACTCGATTGAGCTGCCTACGGCCACCGGCGGCCACCGGGCCAACATCGTGGTGCCGCTGGCGCAGCTGCCCGGCACGGCTCCGGCCGATAAGGGCACGCCCATCGTCTGGGAGGTGATGGCCTGGAACTCGCAGATGGCCGGCATGCTGGCCAACGGCGGCCCCCGCTCCACGATGGGCTCGGCGGCGGCGGCCAACGGCCTGGATATGCAGATTGTGCGCCAGGACGACGTGAGCAAGATGCAGGCTGATTTGGTGAAAAACGCCCTCGACCTGCAAGACAAGCCCGAAACGCCGGGGCTGATTGTGAGCATCATGGGCGACGGCCTGCCGGGCTTCTCGGCCGTGCAAACGGAGCTGAAAAAGGCCGGCACGCAGCTGCAAATTATTCCGTATTCGGTGGGCAAATCCTTCGGCGAGGACAAGCTGATGGGGCCGCAAGAGTGGCTGGAAAACCCCAAGCTGGCCCTGGGCAAAACCGTGGCCTGCTACCTGCGCGACGGCGACCAGAACATCGCCCTGAAATGGTGCGCCGACAACGGCCTGAAGGTGAACCCCGACGAAACTGCCTACGACCCCGAAGCCGTGAACTTCATGGCCGCCAGCGACTTCCTGGTGGCCGCCGAGAAGTACATCCTCGGCAAGCCCGAAGCCCGCACCAAAGTGGTGAACGGCAAAAACACCGGCGTGAAAGTGGATGTAGTGGCCGACGCCGTGGCCACCTGGACGCCCGGCGACGTGAACATCGCCAAGCAGCGCGGCGGCCTCGTCAATATCGTGAGCACGAAGGACTACTCCAACCAAATGCCCAACATTATGGTGACGACCAAGCGCTGGTACGATGCCCACCCGAAAGAAGTAATGGGCCTGATGACGGCCTTCGCCGTGGCCGGCGACCAGGTGAAAAGCCACCCCGAAGCCCTGACCCGCGCCGCCGATATTTCGGCCACCGTGTACGGCGACCAGGACAAGCCCGGCGCCTACTGGCTGAAGTACTACAAAGGCGTGAGCGAAACCGACCGCCACGGCGAAGTGGTGGAGCTCGGCGGCAGCAAAGCCTTCAATTTCAGCGACAACCTGAACCTGTTCGGCCTCGACGAGGGCGGCACCAACATCTACGCGGCCGTGTACAAAACCTTCGGCGACGTGCAAAGCAAGCTCTATCCCAAAGAGCTGCCCAACTACGTGCCGCTGGCCGAAATGCTGGACCTGACGCCCTTGAAGAAGCTGCAGGCCCAATACAAAGGCAAAGCCGTGGCCCCGGCCGAAACCCAGCAGTTTGCTGCCGATGACGAAATCCGCCAGAGCGTGAGCAAGCGCGCCTGGAACATCGAGTTCAACAGCGGCCAGAGCAGCTTCACGCCCGCCGCCGAGCGCGAGCTGGGCCAGCTCTTCAACGACCTCGTGGTGGCCGGCCGCCTGAAAGTGGCCGTGCACGGCCACACCGACAATGCCGGCGACCCGCAGAAAAATCAGCAGCTCTCCGAAGACCGCGCCATGGCGGTGCAGCACTGGCTCGAAGCCAAGAGCCGCAGCGCCTTCCCCGACGGCCGCGTACAGGTGTACGCCCACGGTGCCTCGGAGCCGGTGGCCAGCAACGCTACGCCGGTTGGCAAGGCCAAAAACCGCCGGGTAGAAGTGGTGCTGGGCAATTAGGTGCCGTGGCGCTGACTTTTAGTCGGCGCACGAGCGGAGCGAGTTTCCACTCCCGCTGCACGAAAAAAAAGCAACTACTACCGGCGTAGGTGCGGAGAACTCGCTC
>JALYUH010000167.1 GCA_030853985.1 Bacteroidota bacterium
GCCCCGCCGCGAACCGGCCGCAGGTGCGGCCGGCCACGGCCCCGGCCAGGTGGGCCAGGATTTCGGCATCGGTTTTCAGGGTGAAGTCGACTACGGTTTTGGCGCAGGCGGCGCAGTGGCGGCCCATGTCGGTGGGCGACATGGCATCCCAGCTCTCGGGGCAGGGCTGCGGAATGATGAGGAAAGTAGCGGGGCGCATAAGCGGGAAAAGAGTGACTTTGCCCTTCCGATGCCTGCTGGCCGACAAATGCACACGGCACATTCGGAAAAACCTGTAACTTGAGCATCAGTCCAGACCTTACAGCCAATTCCGCATGAAAACCCTTATCCGAATTGCGCCGTTGGCGCTGGTTGCGCTGCCCTGCCTAAGCCACGCCCAGGCCGGCCCGACGGGCGTGGTGGGCCTCGAAATTCCGGCCCCGGCCCCGCCGGTGCGCGGCCATTTCCTCACCGGGGCCTACGTGGTGGGCAACTACACGCCCCTGCCCACTGCGGCGGGCTACGGCTACGGCGTGCAGCCCTACCTGCGCTACCAGCTGGGCAGCAGCAGCAACGGCCGGTCGCGCCCCTACGTGCAGTACAGTTTCACCCCCTACCGCATGGCGGCCTACGCCACCGGCCCACTCTACGGCCCCGAGGGCGCGGGGCTGTCGGCCAATTCCGGGTTTGCGCCGCTGGGGGCCCGCAACGTGCCGTACGGCTACAATGGGTATGGCAATAGTGGCGGGCTGGGGGCTTTTTCGGTGGGCATTCCCATGCGAATTGGCAACGGCTCGGCGGTGCTGAGCGTGGGCGGCAGCGTGGTGGGCAGCCTGCTGGGCGGCGGCTTCCGCTAGCCCGGTTGGTCGGGTGCGGGCCGAAAAGCCGCGCCGGGGCGTTATCTTTTGCCCCTCAAACCCGCCCCTCCCACTTTAGCATGAGTTCTGAAAAGTCGCTTTTCCGCCGCAAAACCATCGCGGCCATTCTGCAAAATCCCCCGGCCGACCACGAAGGCCACTCCCCCGGCGGCCTCGAGCGCCACCTCACCGTGCGCGACCTCACGGCGCTGGGCATTGCGGCCATCATCGGGGCCGGTATTTTCAGCACCATCGGCAAGGCCAGCCTCGATGGCGGGCCGGCGGTGTCGCTGCTGTTCGTGTTCACGGCCATTGCCTGCGCGTTTTCGGCGCTGTGCTACGCGCAGTTCGCGGCCACCATTCCGGTCAGCGGCTCGGCTTATACGTACGCCTACGCCTCGTTTGGCGAGCTTGCGGCCTGGATTATTGGCTGGGCGCTAATAATGGAATACGCGGTGGGTAACATCGTGGTGGCCATTTCGTGGTCCGACTACTTCACCGGGCTCATGGAGGGTATCGGGCTGCATATTCCGCTCTGGCTTACGATGGGCACCCAAACGGGCCAAGCCGGCTACGAAGCCGTGCAGACGCTGGTGCAGTCGGGCAAAACCCTGGCCGAGGCCACGGCCGCCGTGTCGCCGGCCCAGCTCGACGGCTATAAGGCCTGGATGCAGGCCCCGGCCCTGTCCGACAGCCTGCACCTGGTTATTGATTTGCCGGCTTTTGCCATTACGGTAGCCATTACGGCGCTGGTCTACATCGGCATCAAGGAGAGCAAAAACGCCTCTAACCTGCTGGTGCTTTTGAAGTTGATTATCGTCTTCATCGTGATTGTAGTGGGTTCCCAGTACGTTAACCCGGCCAACTGGCACCCCTTCGCCCCCAACGGCGTGGGCGGCGTGCTCAAGGGCGTGTCGGCGGTGTTCTTCGCCTACATCGGCTTCGATGCCATCTCGACCACGGCCGAGGAATGCAAAAACCCGCAACGCGATTTGCCCAAGGCAATGATGTACGCGCTGATTATTTGCACGGTGCTGTACGTCATCATTACGCTGGTACTCACGGGCATGGTGTCATATAAGGAGCTGGGCGTGGGCGACCCGCTCTCGTTCGTGTTTGCCAAGGTGGGGCTCGCGCGCCTCTCGGGGCTGGTGGCGGTGAGTGCGGTGTTCGCGATGGCCTCGGTGCTGCTGGTGTTTCAGCTGGGGCAGCCGCGCATCTGGCTCACGATGAGCCGCGATGGGTTGCTGCCGAAGGTGTTTTCGCGCATTCATCCGCGCTTCCATACTCCCTCGTTCGCCACCATTGTCACGGGCTTTTTCGTGGCGGTGCCGGCCCTCATTCTGAACATGGATTTGGTGGTCGACCTCACCAGTATCGGCACGCTGTTCGCGTTTGCGCTGGTCTGCGGCGGCATTCTCATCATCGACCCTTACGGTCAGTCGGAGGCCCGCTTCAAGGTGCCCTACCTCAACGGGCAGTGGTTGGTGTCGCTGATTCTGGCCATCGGCGCGTTCCTGGTCTACCACTACAACGCCAGCGGCAACCACGAATTCTGGCTCGATGTGCGCGGGCAGCACGGCTGGCTACAAACCGACGCTTTGAGCGGCCGGGTCACGGGCGGCTTCGCCCACCAGATTCCGACGGTGGTTTTCCTGTTGTTCTGCGTCGGGCTGGCAGTCGTTTCGTTCCGCAAGCGGCTCTCGCTGCTACCCACCCTGGGCCTGCTCATCAACCTGTACCTGATGACCGAGCTGGGCATCAGTAACTGGACGCTGTTTTTCGTTTGGCTGCTGATTGGGCTGGCCGTGTATTTCACCTACGGCTACAAGCACTCGAAGCTGGGCCGCACGCCGGCGCTGGTCGCGTAGGGAGGCCTGTTGTTAGTTTCTGAAAGAGCCCCGGCCGCGTGAGTGGTCGGGGCTTCTTCGTGCCTTGCAGCGCCGCCGAACCGTCCGGGCGGCCAAATAGCCGGGCGGGTCCGTTCTTCGTACTCATCATCGTGCTTTCGCCCCGTTTACGATGCTTTCCCTGCTTACTTTCCGCTTGCACGGCACCCTGCCGGCCGCCACCGGCCGCGAGCTAAGCGCCAGCCTGCGCGCCGCCCGCGAAGCCGGCACCGACCACCGCCGCGCCCAGAAACAATTTTTTGCCCGGTTCGATGCCGTGCTCGACCGCGCGCCCATTGGCCCCAACTACTTCGAGCACGAGCAGTTGGCCGAAATCCTGGCCGGCGAAGTGATGATGCTAGAGGAAACCGGTTTCCGCGTCCACGGCTTTGCCATCCTACCCAACCACGCCCACTTCGTGCTGGAGCTGCCCGACGACAGCCGCCTCTCCTTCGCCCAGGCCATCGACCTGCTGCACCTGCGCACCGGCACCGCCTGCCGCCGCCTCGTGCGCCCCAAGCTGCCCCCCGAGGCCGAGTTCTGGCAGGTCGGCTGGCACGAATACACCGTCCAGGATGCCGCCGAGCTCACCCGCCTGCTGGCCTACGTGCGCGGCAATGCCCGCGCCGCTAGCCTGCCGGCGCGGTTTCAGGAATGGCCATATGTGAGTGAGTAACGGCTGTCACGTGGCGGTCAGTAGCGCGAACTTTGCAGTTCGCGTCCCCGCGCTGGTGGAATGACTTGAACGGCGCGGAGACGCGAACTACAAAGTTCGCGCTACATCCCCACAGTGGCCCCGGATAAAGCCGCCACCCAATCCCTGCACGCCTTCCGCCCGTAACTGCCGCCACTTATGCGCCTGCTGCTACTCCTGTTTCTAGCTTTTGTCGGCCTCGCCAGCCGCGCTGCACCCGCGCCGGCCGATACGCTGCGGCCCCTGAGCCCGGTGCGGCGGCTGTGCTACACCTACGCCAACGACCTTTTCTTTCGCACCGATTATTATTTTACGCAGGGTATGACGGGCACGCTGGTGCATCCGGCGCTGGCGCGGCTGCCAGTGCGGCACCTGTTGGCGGCCGGCCCGCGCGGCAGCACGCAGCAGCACGGCATCACGCTGCGCTACGATGGATTCACGCCCCTGCGCATTCAGGACGCGTTTATCCGGGTGGGCGACCGGCCGTATGCGGCGTATTTGTACGCGTCGTTTTTCCGCAGCAGCAACGACCTGGCGCATCGTCAGCGCCTGACCACGGCGCTGGAAATCGGCTTCATCGGCCCGGCCGCCGGCGGTAAGGAATTGCAAACGGCCATCCACCGCGTCACGGGCAACGCCGAGCCCCGCGGCTGGGATTACCAGATTCGCAACGCGCCCATCATCGGCTATAAAGCGACGTTTGAGAAACAGGTTGCGGCCGGCCGCCATGCCGAGCTGCTGGCCGATGCCGAAGCTTCGCTGGGCACGCTCTATACCTACGCCGGCACCGGGCTACGCCTTCGGGCGGGAAAGTTCAGCCCCTATTTTGCCAATCCGGGCGTCAGCAGTCCGGGCCAGGGCACCGGGCCGCAGCCCTGGCAGCTCTATGGCGAAGCCACGCTGCAAGGCCGCCTCATTGGCTACGATGCCACGTTGCAGGGCACAGTCTTTCGCCATGACGACCCATACACGCTGCCCACTAGCACAGTGCGCCGGGCCGTAGTGCGTAGCTCCGGCGGCGTGGTGCTGGCCCACAACGGGCTGCGCTTCGACGCGACCGCCACCTGGGTTGCACCTGAATTTGCGGGCGGCCGCGCACACCGCTGGGGCCAGTTGGGCCTGACGGTGGCGTGGTAGGGGCGGGTTGCACCCGCCCGGCG
>JALYUH010000182.1 GCA_030853985.1 Bacteroidota bacterium
CGTCACCACGTCGCGCAGGCTGCTGGTGGCGTTCATAAAAATGAACGGCACGCCGGTTTCGTCGAGCGGGTAGTTGTAGCCGCCCGGGGCCTTGCCCTTGCGGCTTTCCAGGTCGAGGTGGCCCATCTGGCGCATGGTGCGCAGGCAGTCGCCGAGGTAGGGGTCGAGGTTCTGGAAGACGGTTATGGTTTTTTCCAGCAGCTCGTCGCCGGTGCCGAAGGGCTTGAGCGGAGGCTGGCCGCTGGGGTCCACGTCGAGGTCCCAGGGGCGCAGGGCGGGCTGGTTCAGGTCCTGCCGGCGCTCCAAGTCGAAATCATCAATCAGCGGTACCACCGTTTCGCGGATGGCGGCGTGGAAGTCAAAACAGTCCTGCGGCGTGTAGTCGAACCGGCCCAGCGCGGCAAACATGTAGTCGCGGAAATTGGCAAACCCCGCGTTCAGCGCCACCTGCGTGCGCAAGCCGATGAGCTCGCTGAAGAGCGCATCGAGCGGCCCGGCATCCTGCAGGCGGCGGGCCTGAATGGCGCGCCAAGCGGCCTCACGCACGGCGCGGTCGGGGTTTTTGAGGCGGTCGGCGGCCTGGGGCAAGGTCAGCTCCTCGCCGTCGATGGTCACATTCATCGCGCCCACGGTGGCGGCGTACTGCTGCTGCTTGGTGCTGATATCAGTTTTCAGCGGGATGTTCTCGGCCCGGTAGATTTCTGAGGCCCGGCGCACCGAGCGCAGGAACACGCCATAGCGGCGCTCGTCGAGGTTGGCCAGGGCGGGCACGGCCAGCATCTTCTCGTTCAGGGCGTGGTCGTAGGGGGCCACCAGGGGCTCCACTTCATTCACGAAATACTGGAACGACTCGGCGCGGGCGGCATCCTGCGTATCACAGGTCATGCGAATGTAGCGCCAGGCAAGGTCCTCGCTCAGCACGCCTTCCAGTTCGGAGCGGTCGAGCAGCCAGCGCTCCAGCTCGGTGGCCGACTGCACGGCGCGGGCCTGCAATTCCTGAAAAAACGGCTCGATAGTGGCCCAGTCGGTCACCGTGAAATCTTCGGGCAGGTAGTGGCGCGGCGGGCGGCTGGTATCGGTGGCCGACTCGGCGGTAGGTTCAGCGAGATTTATCATGATGCAATAGTAGGCGAAACGCGGCGGGTAGGGTGGGCAATCAAGTACGTGGAAAGCCGGCGTGGGGGGTGGTAAATTTAGCGGAGCAGCTGGTATTTATGAAAAGAAAAAAGCCCGTCATGCAGCTTGAAGCGAGGCATAACGGGCTTTCTCTGGCCTAAATTAGTAGAAGTATGCTCCGGTCCGGCCGGTTAGCGTTGCTGGCGTACGAGGGCTAGCGCAGACCGGTCGGACCGGAACAGTCGCCCGCCAGATAATTACCATCAAACGACTATTTGATAAAAGTCCTACCCAATCTCAATCACTACATCATCCGTCATCGGGTGGCCAACGCAGGTGAGGATGTAGCCTTGTTTCATTTCCGCATCCGACAGGCCCTCGCGCTCATCCAGATGCACTTGGCCGCTGAGGCACTTGCCGCGGCAGGCCGTGCACAGGCCGGCCTGGCAGGAGTATGGCAGGTCGATATCCTGGTCGAGGGCCACTTCAAGAATGGTCTGGCCCTTGGGCACCTCAATCTTGTATTCGCTGCCTTCGTACTGAATGGTGACCGTGCGGGTGGTTTTTACTTCGTCGGTGGCAGCGGCCGATACGTCGCCGTGGCCGTTGGGCTGGGCGGCGGCGGCTTCGGCCGTGTCGGCGGCGGCCACGAAGCTTTCGCGGCGTACGCGGGCTTCGGGCACTTTCAGGAGGTCGAGGGCGGCGCGGGCTTCAATCATCAGGCCCTCGGGGCCGCAGAGGAAGTAGTCGGCCTGCTCGGCCGGAAACTGGTGGCGCTGCTCCAGAATGCGTAGCAGCATGGTGCGGTTCACGCGGCCGGTGTGGCGGTGCGGGGCCATCGGCTGCAAGGGCTGGCTGTACACGTGCTCGACCTGCAGGCGGCCGCCGGCGCTGGCTTCGAGGTCGGCCAGCTGCTTTTGAAAAATCACCGATTCCTCGTTGCGGTTGCCGTAAATTAAGAGCACGTGGCTGTTGGGCTCGCCGGCCAGCACGGCCTTCAGCATCGACATGAGCGGCGTGATACCCGAGCCAGCCCCGATGAGCACCAGCGAGCGCGCCGCCTTGGGGCTGGGCGCGAGCGTAAAGTTGCCCAGCGGCTCCATCACTTCCAGCTGCTGGCCCACCTGCACGGTATCGAGCAAATAATTGCTGACCAGGCCGCCCGACACGCGCTTCACCGTCACGGACAGGCGCGGGGCATCGGCCGGGGTGCTGCTGAGCGAGTAGGCGCGGCGCTCCTTTTTGCCGCCCGGGCCGCAGGGCAGAATTAGGGTGAGGAACTGGCCGGGGCGGCTGGTAATGGGCTGGCGGTCGGGCCGTTCGAGGTGAATGGTAACGGTATCGGCGGTTTCCTGGGTCAGCGCAACTACGGTCAGGGTCTGGTAACTCATGCGAAATAAAGGTGGGAGTAGCGGGGCGTACGGATTTGGGCGGGTGATGCCGTCCGAGGCGGGCAAATTGACAAAAAAATGAACGGCCGGCCGGATGCGTACCGGGCCAACTTCGCCCACAAAGGTAACTTGCCGCTTCCCGCCCTCAACAGCGCCGCCCCGCCCGGGGTTTGCCGCCGCGCGCTTTCTCTTTCGCTGCTTACTTCTTCGCTTTGTCCCTCCCCGCCCTCTTGCTCCGCCACCAGGCCGAATTTGGCCCCGTGCTGCCCCTCGACCTCAACGCGCCCACCGTTACGCGCCTCGACTTTTCGGCCTCCAACCCCACCGTCCTAAACGCTGACCTACGCGATACCGCCGCCTTCAACGAGCTGGTGAACAACCTGCTGGCCGAAGCCGAGGCCACCGTGGGCATCGGCGGCTACCTCGAAAACCGCGTCATCTATCGCCGCAGCCCCCATTTCGGTCCCGGCGCGGCCGAAGAAGCCCGCTCCCTGCACCTGGGCGTGGATGTGTGGGTGCCGGCTGGCACGCCCGTGCTCGCACCGCTGCCCGCCGTAGTGCACAGCCTCGCCGACAACGACAACTTTGGCGACTACGGCCCCACCGCCATTCTGCAGCATACGTTAGAAGGCACCGTGTTCTACAGCCTCTACGGCCACCTCAGCCGCGCCGAGTGGCGGGTGCTGCGCGTGGGCCAGCCGCTGGCCAAGGGCGAAGCGTTTGCCACCGTCGGCCCTTTTCCCGAAAACGGCGACTGGCCGGCGCACCTCCATTTCCAGCTTATGGCCGACATGCAGGGCCGCGTGGGCGACTTCCCCGGCGTGGCCCGCCCCAGCGAGCGGGAGATTTGGGCGGCATTGTGCCCCGACCCGAATCTGGTGCTACAAAGCGCCCACCTTGTCTGAACCGCGAATTTATCGGATTCGTCGGATTAACCGGATTTTGTGGCCGCCTAATCCCAACGGTTTATAGTAGCAACGGCCGCCCAAGTTGGGCGGCCGTTGCTGTTTTCTACAAAACCCGGTTATTCAAATACTTCCCAGTCGGCCACAAAACTAGGTTAATGCGACGAATCCGATAAATCCGAGGTTCAGACAATTAGTCGAACTTAATGGCTACCACCGGCTTAATCCGCGAAATCAAATACGTGGGAATTAGCACGGCCAGCAAGGAGGCGGCGAACGTGGCCCCGTTGAGAATGAGCAGCATTTTGGGGTCCCACGAAATCGGGACGCGGTCCATGTAGTAGTTCTCGGGGTCGAGCGGGATAACGTGGAAGTAGTACTGAATCGCGCAGAAGCCCACCGCAATGGCGTTGCCGATGAGCATGCCGCGCACCGTGAGCGACAGGCCCCGGAAGAAGAACATGCGCCGAATCTGGTTGTCGGTGGCCCCGAGCGCCTTCAGAATCCCAATCATGTTGGTGCGCTCCAGAATCATGATGAATATGGTGGCGACCATGTTGAAGGTAGCCACGAAAATGATGAGAATCAGGAAAATTACCACATTGCGGTTCAGCAGCTGCAGCCAGTCGAACAGCTGGGCGTACTGGTCGGTGATTTTGTCGATTTTTAAATCATAGGGCAGCCGCTCGTAGAAGTGGTCGGCGGTGGCATCCAGGGTAGCGAAATCCTTGAGCACCACTTCCATGCCGCCCACCAGCGAGTCGGCCCACACCGGGGAGTTCAGCCCGCGAATCTGGCGAATGTCGCCGATAACGTACACTTCATCGAACTCATCGAGCCCCGTCGAATAGATACCACACACGCGAAAGGGCCGGATGCGCGGCGGGTTCTGGATGAAGTAAAACAGCGTTTTGTCGCCC
>JALYUH010000183.1 GCA_030853985.1 Bacteroidota bacterium
TGAAATCGACCGGCTGGGGTACAGCAAAAACCTGCATTTGAGCTTATTGAGCACCCAGGAGGGGGTGTCGTTGGAGCGCATTCGCATCAACGGGGCCAGCAATGGCAGCAACTTCCACTCGGCGGCCGGCGCGGTGGGCTACGCCACGCCCGGCCGCCCCAACTCGCAGGCCCAGGACGCGGCGGGCGGCGACCAGGAGCTGGCCATCACCCCCGAAGTCTTCACCCCCGACGATGATGGCCAGCAGGATTTCGCCACTCTCAACTACCACCTCGATGCGACTGGCTACGCCGCTACCATCACTGTGTACGATGCTTTGGGCCGCCTCACGCGCCACCTCGTGCGCAACGAAACCCTGCCCACCACCGGCTTCGTGCAGTGGGATGGCATCGACGACCGGGGCCACAAGGCCGCCGTGGGCTACTACATTCTGCTAGTCGAGCTGTTCCGGCCCAGCGGCGGCGAGCGGCGCGAGTACAAGAAGACCGTGGTGCTGGGCGCGCGGTTTTAGGCTTGCGCTGGCGCTCGCCATTCCATTAAACCCTGGCCGTTTATTCGCGTCTGAAGAGGCATGAACAGCAACCAGCAACTGCAACACCTCTACTGGCGCGCCGGCTTCGGCCCGCGCCCGCAGGACGTGGCCGCCGGCCTGAGCCCGCGTAAGGCCCTGCGCCAGCTGCTCCACGATTCGGCTAGCTATGAGCCCCTCGCAGGCCCAACCCTGAACTACACCGACCCGCAGGGCGCGGTGATGGCCGAGCCCGCCGCCACGAAAAACAACCCCGTGCCCAACGGCATGGTGACCACGCCCGACCAGCCGGCCGCGCCTGGCGCACCGGCAATTTCGGTAGCGCCGCTACGGCCCCGCGCGGCGTTCAAAACCGGCATGGCGACCGGGGTGCCACGCCTGCGCCGGGCCGACCTCACGCCCGAGCAGCGCAAGATGCAGAACCGGGGCCTGCGGGACGCCTTCAACAACATGAGCACCGCCTGGATGGACCGCATGGCCAGCTCGCCGGCCCAGCTGCGCGAGAAGCTGACCTTGTTCTGGCACGGCCACTTTGCCTGCCGCGTGCGCCAGCCCGGCCCGGCCCTCAGCCTGCACAACACTACCCGGCAGCACGCCCTGGGCAAATTCCCCGCCCTGCTGCTGGCCGTGAGCCAGGAGCCGGCCATGCTGCAGTTCCTCAACAACCAGCAGAACCGCAAGGAGCACCCCAACGAAAATTTCGCCCGCGAGGTGATGGAGTTGTTCACGCTCGGACGCGGCAACTACTCGGAGAATGACGTGAAGGAAGCCGCCCGCGCCTTCACCGGCTGGGGCTACGACAACCAAGGCAACTTCCGGTTTCGGGAGCGGGACCACGATGCGGGCGCGAAAACGTTTCTGGGCCGCACCGGCAATTTCACGGGTGAAGACGTGCTGCGCATCATCCTGGAGCAACCCGCCGCGGCCACGTTCATCACCACCAAAATTTACCGCTTTTTCGTGAACGAGGTGCCTAACCCGGCCCACATCGAGTCGCTGGCAGCCGCTTTCCGCAAAAGCGGCTACGATATCAGCGACCTGCTGGAGCGGCTGTTTTCGGCCGACTGGTTTTTTGAGCCGGCCAACGTGGGCACCCACATCAAAAGCCCCGTCGAGTTGCTGGCCGGCCTGCGCCGCACCCTCAACCTGAAAATCGACAACGCCCAGCCGCTGCTGGGCTACCAGCGCGCGCTGGGCCAAATCCTGTTTCAGCCGCCCAACGTGGCCGGCTGGCCTGGCGGCCGCAACTGGATTGACTCGTCGTCGCTACTGCTGCGGCTGCAATTGCCGGCCATCCTATTCAAAAACGCCGAGTTTGCGGTGGCCCTCAAGCAGGACGAAAACGACCTCGACCCTAACCAGACCAGGGCCCAGCGTACCGTGCGGGCCGGCGCGGGGGCCCACCTGCCCCTGGCCCCGCTGCAACAGCTGCTCGAAGCCGCGCCCGCCGCCCAGCAGCCCGAGAAGCTGAGTGAATTCCTGCTGCAAGCCACTATCCGGCCCGAAAGCCTGCAGCTCGTGCAGCAGGCCGCCGCCCAAAAAGAGCCGGCCGAGGCGCTGCGGGCCACGCTGGTAAGCCTGCTGAGCCTGCCCGAATACCAACTAGCGTAGGGGCGGGGCCTGCCCCCGCCCGGGCGTTCGCACCGATTGCACCGATTGCACCGATTGCACCGATTGCACTGGTTGCACCGGTTGCACAGATTCCGTCCAACGCATGGGCGAGGGCAAGCCCCGCCCCTACTTTCCTATCCCCTATCTCATTCCAATATTATGGCTACTTCCCGCCGCGATTTCCTGCGCACCTCCGCCCTGGCCAGCACGCTGCTGCTGGTACCCAAGTTTCTGCACGCCCTCGACCGGGGCCCGGGCTTGGCCGGCCTGCGCGATGCGGCCGGGGCGCGCCGCCTGATTGTGGTGCAGCTGGGCGGCGGCAACGACGGACTGAACACCGTCATTCCGTACCGCAACGACCTGTATTACAAGGCCCGGCCCACGCTGGGCATCAAGGAAAGCGAAGGGATTCTGAGGCTCGATAAGGACCTGGGCCTGCACCCGGCGCTGAAAGGGCTGAAGGGCCTCTACGACCAGGGCCAGCTGGCTGTGCTGAACGCGGTGGGCTACCCCAACCCTGACCGCTCGCACTTTCGCTCGATGGACATCTGGCAGTCGGGCTCGGGCTCCGACCAGGTGGTGAGCACCGGCTGGCTGGGCCGCTACCTCGATTCGAGCTGCGCCGACTGCCAGCGCCCCTACAACGCCCTCGAAATCGACGACACCCTGAGCCTGGCCCTCAAAGGCCGCCAGCGCAAGGGCCTGGCCCTGAAAACGCCCGACAAATTCCACCAGCTCACCCAAAACCGCCTGCTCAGCAAGGTGAGCAAGGAAGCTGATTCGGGCCACCAGGGGCAGGTCGACTACCTGTACAAGACGCTGGCCGAAACCGCCTCCTCGGCCGATTACCTCTACGACAAGTCGAAAATCTACAAATCGACCGTCGCCTACCCCAATTCCGACTTCGGCAAAAACCTAAAAACCACCGCCGAGCTGATTAATTCCGGCGTAGAATCGCGCGTGTTCTACCTGGCTCTGAGCGGCTTCGATACCCACGTGCGGCAGCACGAGCAGCAGCAGCGCCTCTTCACCGACCTCGGCGACGGCCTCGCCGCCCTGGCCGACGACCTGCGCCAGCACGACCAGTGGAACAACACGCTGGTGCTGGTTTTCTCCGAATTTGGCCGCCGCGTGGGCCAGAACGCCAGCAACGGCACCGACCACGGCACGGCCAACAACGTGTTGCTGGCCGGCGGCGCGCTCGCCAAAAAAGGCGTCCTCAACAACGCGCCCGACCTGGCCAACCTCGACCAGGGCGACCTGCGCCACCAAATCGACTTCCGCAGCATCTACGCCAGCGTGCTCAAGGACTGGCTCGGGGCCGACGACACGGCCATCCTCGGCACCGGCTTCGAGCGAATGCCGGGCCTAGTGTAAGGCAGCGAAATAGCGCTTTGCTGACGTATATCCGCCACGCCCACCGACGCAAAAAAGCCCCCATGCTCGTTCAGCATGGGGG
>JALYUH010000197.1 GCA_030853985.1 Bacteroidota bacterium
AGAAATATTTTCACCAGTATTCCCTATATCGAATGTAGCTTGCCGGCTTAATTAGCGGGTTGATGAAGCGTTTTTTTGTTCTGTTGGGAGTGCTGTGGGGAATGATGGCTGGGGTTGGCCGGGCGCAACAGCCCACGCCGGCGGCGATGTCGGCGGCGCTGTTGGCCAATTTATTCACGAATTATTGGGACGACCACGCCCGGCTGTATCCGCTGCTGGCCACGGCCCAGGGCGACAACCGCTACAACGACCGCCTGCCCAACGACCAGACCCGCGCCTTTCGCCAGCAGCAGGCCCGCTTCTACCGCCGCTACCTGAACGACTTGCTGAACATTGACCGCGCCCGCCTCTCGGCCGACGACAAGCTCAGCTACGACATCTTTCAGTATGAGATGCGCACCCGCCTCGAAGGACTGCGCCTGAACACCTGGATGATGCCCTTCGCCCAGATATACAGCCTGCCCACCACCCTGGGGCAGTTGGGCACGGGCACCGGCGCGCAGCCCTTTCGCACGGTGCGCGACTACGATAACTGGCTGGCGCGCGTCGATAAATTTCCGGTGTGGGCCGACTCGGCCATTGCCAACTTCCGGGTGGGGGCCAAGGCGGCCGTGGTGCTGCCCAAAGTACTGGTGCTGAAAATGGTGCCCCAGCTCCAGGCCCAGGCGGCGGCCGAAGCCAGCCGCAACTCTTTTTACGGCCCCATCGCGCACCTGCCGGCCAGCTTTTCGGAGGCCGACCGCGCCCGCCTCACGGCCGCCTACCAGCAGGCCGTTGCCACCGACCTGCTGCCCACCTATCGCAAGCTGGCCGACTTCCTGCAAACCGAATACCTGCCGCTGGCCCGCAACAGCACCGGCCTGGGCGACGTGCCCGGTGGGGCCGAGATGTACCGCTACGACGTGCGCCTGATGACCACCACCACGCGCGACCCCGACGCCATTTACCAAACCGGCCTGGCCGAGGTGAAGCGCATCAGGGCCGAGATGGAGGCCGTGAAAAAGCAGGTGGGCTACCGGGGCAGCCTCGCCAGCTTCTTCAATTCGCTGAGCAACAACCCGCGCTTCATGCCCTACCAAACGCCGGAGGACGTGCTGCGAGCCTTCCGCGGCATTCAGGCGCGCATTGCGCCCAACGTGGAGCGCCTGTTTGGCCGGATGCCGAAATCGTCGTTTGAGATTCGGCAGACGGAGGCCTTCCGGGCCGCGTCGGCATCGGCCGAGTACAACCGGGGCACGCCCGACGGCGCGCGGCCGGGCATTTTTTACGTGCCCATTGTGGATGCTACCCGGTTCAACGTGACCACGGGCATGGAGTCGCTGTTTCTGCACGAGGCCATTCCCGGGCACCACTACCAGCTGTCGCTGCAGCAGGAAAACACCAGCCTGCCCAAGTTTCGCCGCTTCGGCTCCTACCCCGCTTTCAGCGAAGGCTGGGCGCTGTACTGCGAAAGCATGGGCCAGGAGCTGGGTCTCTATACCGACCCCTACCAGCGCCTGGGCGCACTCGGCGACGAAATGCACCGCGCCCTGCGCCTGGTAGTGGACGTGGGGCTGCACCTGAAGGGCCTGAGCCACGACCAGGCCATCGACTACCTGATGGCCAACGAGCCTATTGCCGAGCCCGCCGCCACCGCCGAAGTCGAGCGCTACCTGGCCATGCCCGGCCAGGCCCTGGCCTACAAAGTGGGCGCCCTAAAGCTGCGCGAGCTGCGCACCCGCTACGAAAAGCAGCTGGGCAAGCGCTTCAGCCTGAAAGCGTTCCACGATGAGCTGCTGGCCGGCGGCTCGATGCCCCTGGCCATTCTGGAGCGGCACCTGGATGCCTGGGCCGCCCACCAGCGCTAGCCGCGGGATGTAGGGGCGGGGCCTGCACCCGCCCGTCGTTGCCCGGAGTCGTTGTAAATGGTGCGAACGGCGGGCGGGGGTAAGCCCCGCATCTAAGGCCGAAATAGCGGCGACTGCTGCACGCCCGAGCTACGTCAGCGCGGCGGGCCAGGCGCTGCCGGAGCCGGAATCCAATGACTCTGAAAAACGGCCTCGGTGTAGAACAACCCGTCCATAACGAGCGGCAGCTTCATCGGCATTTCCCTATATCCAAATGGCATGGCCGGCAGGAAGCCTTGTAGCCACGGCGGCAGGTTGGGCTGGTTGAAATCGAGGAATAAAAAGGGCTGTTTCGTCTGGCTCAGCAGCTGTTCGACGCTCATGGGCCGGTGTTTTTTCACGTTGAGCACGTGAAAGAACAGCAGCTTCCCGAAGTTGCCCCGGTAGCCCGTGAAACCCAGGTGGTAATACCGGTCGCCATAGTCCTGCTTGAGGTAATCGCCCATCCGCAGGTTCTGGCGGTAAAAGTCGCGCTCGATGTTGGCCCCACTATACGTTAGGTGAGAAGAGGCTGCCCACACCATTATTTTACGGTTGCCGTACAGCTCCCGCTGCATGAAGGCCAGGTTGTCAGCCATTTGCCGGTCCCGCACCTGCTCTTTCGAGAATTTCCGGCCTATTTCAGCCAGCGAGCTCCGGCAGAACTGCTGCCAGAACAACTGCTCCGGTGGCCTGGCGGCCAGCACGTTGGTCTTGCTGCTGAGCTCGGCCAGAATGGCTCTTAGGCCACTGCTTGTCACGACCGTATCGGCGGCGTTTGGCTTCGTGAAATAGTCCGAAATGTGAATGGCCCTTTTCAGCGATGTGCTAAACGCGCGCCACTTCGCGGTATCCTGCCCCAACGCGGAATTAGTTGCCCGCAGGTAGCGCTGCAAGTCGGGCAGCAGGTTTTCATCGGAATAGGGGCCGGAAAATTTACAGTCGATGCCCGCCAGTATTAGGGGTTTATCGGTGTTTTTCTGCTTATCAATGTAGCGAAACAGCTCCTCGGTTTCGGTACTAATCCAGAAGGGGTATATGGACTTGCGGGCGGCCTCGATGGCCGGTTTCCCGCCCTGGATTTCCTGCCAGGCCTTGTAGCAGTCGTAAAACCCACTCTCAAACGCTATTACGCTGAAGCCCAGCTCCTGATGCAGGAATTTGATGAGTCTGGTCTTGGCCTTGAACGTGCTGCCATCGTGATGGATGGGTTCGCCCAACCCCACAATGGTGGCCTGCGCCAGGCTTTGCCGGAGCGGGGCCAGGTCCGAGTAATCTTCGTTAGCCGGCTCCACATTGCTGACCACTACCGCATTGGCTTTGAGGTAGGCCAGGCGGGCAGCGGTGGGTTGGGCCTGCACCTGCATGGAAAGGCACAGCAGCAGCAGCAAGAGCTTTCTCGTTTTCATTAATGAGGAACCTGGTTACAAAGAGACAAAAAACTGTAGGTATGCAGGCCAGAGTAATTTTTACGGCGGCAGGGTTGCAATTCACGGCCAGCCTTGAGGCAACCGCCCCTCGTTGGCGCGAGGCGCGCGCTACTTCGTAACCGCGCGTTTAGCTGCCATTGGCCTACCTTGTTGGTCTAAACCTATTTTCACCTACTTTTTTCTGCTGATGATTCAATTTTTCACCACTCCAGCTCGGCGACCAGCAACATTATTGGCAGCTGTTTGCCTAGCCCTCACGCTCCTGCCCGGCTCCGGCCGCGCCCAAACCGCCCCGCCCGTAACCGCCCCGCCCGTAACCGCCCCGCTCGACGTGGCCGCCGTGGATGCCGTGGTGGCCCGGGCCCTCAAGGAGCTCAACGTGCCCGGCATTGCCGTGGCCGTGGTGAAAGACGGGCAGATGGTGCTGGCCAAAGGCTACGGCGTGAGCTCGCTGGCGACCAAAGCCCCGATGGATGCCAACACCCTGTTCGGCATCGCCTCCAACTCCAAGGCCTTCACCGCCGCCGCCCTCGGGCTGCTGGTCGACGAAGGCAAGCTGCGCTGGGACGATAAGGTGACGGATTACATCCCGGAGTTCAAAATGTACGACCCCTACGTGACGGCCGAGTTCACGGTGCGCGACCTGCTGACGCACCGCAGCGGCCTGGGCCTGGGCGCGGGCGACCTCATGTTTTTTCCGGATTCCAGCGACTTCACGGTCACGGATGTCATTCACAACCTGCGCTATTTCAAGCCGGTTTCCTCGTTTCGCAGCAAGTTCGACTACGATAACAACCTCTACC
>JALYUH010000224.1 GCA_030853985.1 Bacteroidota bacterium
GTGTAGGCCAGGGGATTGGAGGACGCCAGCAGCGCATCATCGACCACGGCGTGGCGTGCTCCGGCGGCCAGGGCCTGCGGTGCGAAAGCCGCCCCGCGGAAGCTCGGGCCGTTCAGGGCGAAGAACAGGGTGCCGGGCTGGGGCTGGCGCGAATCGGTGCTGACCTGACCACCGACGGCCAGGTATTGGAAGTAAAGCGGCGTGGGCATGAACTGGAACGGCAAACCGGGTGTAATTTGCTGCAAAGGTGGGCGCGATTTCCGTTTCGTGCGCCATTGCCCCGCTGCCACCCCTTGCTTGGTTCCTGATTGATGATTCGTTCGCTCTTCGTATTGCTGGTGCTGCTGGCGTTTTCGGACCGGGCCCAGGCCCAGTCGGGCACTGCTTTTGGCTTCGAGTATCGCCCCGCCGGCGCGGTGGTGCAGGGCCCCGATACCCTGCGCAATGCTTGGATGGGCGGCCTGAACACGCCCCAGTTCAGCACCATCGACCTGAACAACGACGGCCAGCCCGACCTGTTTGCCTTCGACCATGAAAGCAGTCGCTGTTACACTTTTCTGAGCGTGGCCGCGCCCAACGGCCGCCGCTGGCAGTACGCCCCGCAGTACGAAAGCCTGTTTCCCAGCGACCTGCGCCAGTGGGCGCTGCTGCGCGACTACGACTGCGACGGCCGGCCCGACATTTTCACCTTCACTACCGGCGGTGACATCCGGGTGTTTCGCAACGTGCTGAACGTTAACCGGCCCAGCTTCCAGCTCACCACCAACCAGATACGCTACACTGGCTTGTTTCCGGGCTCGGCCAACCTCACCATCGGCGGCTACAACCTGCCAGCCATTCAGGATGTGAACGGCGACGGCAAGCTCGATATCATGACGTACGACTTTAGCAGTTCCAGCCATATCGAGCAGTACCTCAACAACAGCCCCGGCACCTGCGGCAACGCCCTCACCTTCACCCTGACCACGGACAACTGGGGCGGCATCCAGGCGTGCGGCAACTGCGCGGGCTACACGTTCAACGGGCAAAGCTGCTTTGTGGCGGCCAAAACGCTACACACCGGCGGCCACGGCCTGCTGCTGGTCGACCTCGACGGCGACGGCGACCAGGACCTGCTCGACGGCCGCGACAACTGCCCCGAATTGGTGCGCCTGCTCAACCAGGGTACTACGGCGGCCCCGGTGCTCACGCAGGCGGGCATTAGCGCCAGCTTTCCGTCGGCGGCCGCGCCGGTGCGGGTGCCGGTGTTTCCGGTGGGCTATTCCTTCGATGCCAATTTCGATGGGCGCGCCGACCTCGTGGTGGCCCCCAACATGGTGAACAACATTGCCGACCAAGTGAGCCTGAGCCACCAGATTCAGCTGTTTGCCAACGCGGCCGCCAGCGGCGCGCCCGCCTACGGCCTCAGTGCCGGCGGCTTTCTGCAAAACGACATGCTGGACGTGAGCGAAGGGGCCGCGCCCACCTTCGGCGACCTCGACGGCGACGGCCTGCCCGACATGCTGGTGGGCAACTTTGCCGACCGCCTGGGCAGCACCTACCGCGCCACGCTGGCCTACTACCGCAACGTGGGCACCCGCGCCCGGCCGGTTTTCAAGCTGATGAGCGGCGACTATTTGGGCCTGTCGGCTCAGAATCTGACGGCGCTGAAGCCCGTGCTCGTCGACCTGAACCGCGACGGGGCCCTCGACCTCGCCTACGGGGCCTGGGACCGGGGCACCAACCTGCTGCACTACCTGCTGAACACGGCGGCGGCCGGCCAGCCAGTGGCTTTCAATGCGGCCAATGCCGACTATTTCAAGTCGCGGGGAGCCGCGGGCTCCGGCATTCTGCCCTACGACAAAGGCGATATGCCCTGCTTCACCGACGTGGATGGCGATGGCTACATCGACCTGCTAATGGGCACCAACGAAACCCGCGAGCCGGGCCAGAGCCTGCGCTACTTCCGCAACCGTGCCCAGGGGCCGCTCGACAGTGCTTTCGTGCTGATGAACAACGACTTTGGCCAGATTCGGAATGCCAGCGGGGCCGCTCCGCTCAACCTGAGCGCCACCGTGGCCGACTTCGACGGCGACGGCCACCCCGACCTGCTGACCGTGGATGCCAGCGGCCTGCTGCGCCTGTTTTCCGACTACCGCGCTCAGGGCAGTCCCTTTTCGGAGCGCACCGACGTGCTGTATAACCCCGCCACCAGCCAGTACGAGGAAACCCGCCTGGGCCTCGACTTTTATTCGCACTGCGCCCTGGCCGCCGCCGATGTGAATGGCGACGGCGCGCCCGAGCTGTTTGTGGGCACCCAGGCCGGCGGCGTCATCAGCTACGGCACCCGCAACCGCGGTACCGCCACGGCCACCAAAACCGAAGCGGCCCGCGCCCTGGCCCTGGCCATTTACCCTAACCCCGCCACCGCCCGCGCCACCGTCGAAACCGCCGCGCCCACCCGCGTCAGCGTGCTCGACTTAGCTGGCCGCGTGGTGCGAGCCGGTAGCGCCATGCAGCGCCGCCACGAGCTGGAGCTAAGCGGCCTGGCGGCCGGCGTGTACCTGGTGCGCGCCGTGGGGGCCGATGGGGCCACCGCCGTGCAGCGCCTGGCGGTGCAGTAGGGGCAGTTGCGATGGAGCTACCCTACCTTAAATCAAACGGGTCGCCATCGTTCAGCGCCCCGAAACGGGCGCGGAAACCGTCCAAATCATCCCGCCGGAGCGTGTGGGTGAACACGCCATCCTGCGAATCAGCTGCAACCAGGTAGTTGCCCTGGGCGTCGAGCAGGGCCGAATCGCCGTGGTAGTCGTGGCCGGAACCGTCGCGGCCCACGCGGTTCACGCCCAGGGCGCAGGCCACGTTTTCGATGGCACGGGCGCGTAGCAGCGTCATCCAGGCGAGGCGGCGCACGGCGGGCCAGTTGGCCACGTAGAGGAGGAGGTCGTAGGGAGCGGCGGGCTGGTTGCGGCTCCAGACGGGGAAGCGCAGGTCGTAGCATACCAGCGGGCAGATGCGCCAGCCGCGCCATTCCTCCACCAGGCGCGCCGTACCGGGCGTGTAGGTATGCTGCTCGCCGGCTAGCGTGAAAAGGGGGCGCTTGTCGTAGTAGCTCAACCGGCCATCGGGCCCCACCCACAGCAGGCGGTTGTAGTAGTGCCCGCCTTCGGCAATAATCACGCTGCCCGTGACCACCGCGTCGTGGGCGGCGGCGGTTGCGCGCAGCCACGCCACGGTGGGGCCACTCATGGGTTC
>JALYUH010000264.1 GCA_030853985.1 Bacteroidota bacterium
CAACCAGCTCATCTGGGCTGGCATGACCCTGACCGGATTTCTGCGGGTGCCGCGCCACACCGCGCTGGGCCGCCGCCTGCAGCGCCAACCCGACGGCGTGGTGCGCGGCGACCTGCACCACCTGCGCAGCTTCGCCAATGTGCAGTTCATTGGCCGGGCCACGGGCGCGCTGCCCGGCGGCAGTATTCAGGGCGAAAAGGCGGCGACGCCGCCGCTGGCGGCCGTGGTATGGGCCACCGGCTACCGCCCCGATTACCCGTGGATTGAGCTGCCCATTATTGGTCCTGATGGCAGCCCGCAGCACCAGCGGGGCCTCACGGCCGCGCCCGGCGTGGCTTTTCTGGGCCTAAGCTGGCTCGATACCCGCAGCTCGGCCCTGCTGAACGGGGCCGGGCACGATGCCCGCCGCGTGGTGGCCGCCCTGCTGGCCGGGCAGTAGCGCCGGGAGCCGCCCGCCGCCGGGCTGCCGCCCAAATGCCTGAATCTTATTGAAACCCGCTTGCCGGTTTCGGGGTTGAAGAACATAGAAGCCCGCTCCGAACAGCGTGGCTTGTTATTCATCCGTCATTCCTGTTGCTATCATGTTTATTTTCATGCTCGGCCTGTTGCTTGCCACGGCCCTCCTCGCGCTCAAAACTGCTTCCAACGTAAAAGAAATGCTGGTTCCCGTACCCGTACGAGCCCGCTAGCTTTCGATTTATTCGGACATAAAAAAAGCAGCCTTCGGGCTGCTTTTTTTATTATTGCTGGTTGCTGGAAATTCGGAGGCTACCTAGCGAATAACCAGCTTGCACATTTGGCTGGTATTTTCGGCTTCGAGGCGCACGTAGTACAGGCCGTTGGCAAATTTGCTCAGGTCGAGCATTTTGGTGTATCGGTCGTTGAGCTCGGTTACAGTTTCGTGGTACATCACCGTGCCAATGACGTTAAGTACGCTCAGCTCCACCTTTTTGCCTTGCAGGTTGTTGATGGTGAGGTGTACGATGCCCGTGCTGGGATTGGGATAAACGAGTAGCGTTTTGCTTTCATCGCCGGGTTTGGCCTGCTGGCCTGGGCGATGACGCATCACGGCGGCAGCGGCCGGCGCGGCCGGCTGCAACGGGGCCAGGCCCAATGCCAGACAAGCGCCGAGGAGTAACGTGAGTAAGTAGCGTTGCATCATAAATAAAGTTAGTGCCCCTGAAAATAAGCGCGGTGCGCTTGAACTTAACGATAAATTTTGGATTTGGTTAGCAAAGGTATGAAATCGTTCACATTGCTACCGCAGAAATATATCGAAACCTCAATAAACCAAACTAATTTCGCCATTATTACCGGCTAATTGCCGACCAACTGCGTGGATGTACTTTTAATTGGTGGCGGCCTCGCCGGCCTCGCCGCCGCCCTGGACCTAAGCGCCCGCGGGCACCGCGTGGCGCTGGTCGAGCGCAAGCAATATCCCTTTCACAAGGTGTGCGGCGAGTACGTGAGCAACGAGGTACTGCCCTACCTGCGCCGCCTCGGGGCCGACCCGGCCGCGCTGGCCCCGGCCGCCATCACGCAGTTCGTCCTCAGCTCGCCGGGTGGACGCCTGCTCACGAGCCCGCTCGATTTGGGCGGCTTCGGCGTGAGCCGCTATCTATTGGATGACTTCCTGTACCGCCTGGCCGTGGCGCAGGGCGTCACGTTTCACCTGAAAAGCACGGTGACGGATGTGGCTTTTGACGCGGCAGCCGACCGCCATACCGTGACGCTGGCCGACGGCCAGCAGCTAACGGCCCGCGTGGTGCTGGGCACCTACGGCAAGCGCGCCGCGCTCGACCGCCAACTGCAGCGCCCGTTTTTTGCGCAGCGCTCGCCTTATCTCGGCGTGAAATACCACCTGCGCCTGCCGGGCTTTGCGCGCGATGTGATTGCGCTGCACAACTTTGCCGATGGCTACGCCGGCATTTCGGCCATTGAGGAGGACAAGCTGTGCTTTTGCTACCTCACCACCCGCGACAACCTGAAGCAGCACGGCACTATTCCCGCAATGGAGCGGGCGGTGCTGGCCCGCAACCCGCGCCTGCGCGAGATTCTGGATTCGGCCGAAGTGCTCTATCCGCAGCCGGAGGTCATCAACGAAATTTCCTTCGCCCCGAAGCAGCCCGTGGAGCAGCATGTGCTGATGGTGGGCGACGCGGCCGGGCTCATCACGCCGCTGTGCGGCAATGGCATGGCGATGGCGCTGCACGGCGCGGCCCTGGCGGCGGCGGCGGCGCACGAGTTTCTGGCGGGCCGCACCCCCCGGCCGCAGCTGGAAAATGATTATGCCCGGGTGTGGCAGGCGCAGTTTGGGACGCGGCTGCGGGTGGGCCGGGCGGTACAGCAGCTATTTGGCGGGCCGGTGCTTAGCGAGCTGGTGGTGGGCGGCTTGCGTCATTGGCCGGCCGCCGTGCGCGCCCTGATGCGGCGCACCCACGGGCAGCCGTTTTAGCGGCTTGGGCTGCGGCTGGGCCGCACGCCAGAATGTTATTGGCCCGATTTTGCGGTGGCGGTCGCTGAACGTGCTTCTTTTACCGTAGATTAAAGAGCTATTAAAAACCTGCGGCCGGCATCAGCAGTTGCGCTCCGCAAGCTTCCTCTATCCGAATTCCTAATTTATTTCTGGCATGCCGAGTTATTTAGGTGCCATCGGCACTGCCAACCCTATCCATCGCATTGCCCAACCGCAGATTGCCGAGTTCATGGCCCGGGCCTTGCAATTTGGCGAGGGCGACACGCGCAAGCTGCGGGCGCTGTACCGGGTGTCGGGCATCGAGCACCGCTATTCGGTGCTGCCCGACTACGGCCGGCCCGTGGGCGAGTACACGTTTTTCCCCAACACGCCCACCTTGGAGCCGTTTCCGAGCGTGGGGCAGCGCATGGCCGTGTACCGCCGCGAGGCCCTGCCGCTGGCCGTGGAAGCCGTGCGCGCCAGCCTGGGCCAGGTGCCCAGCTTTGCCGTGGGCAGCATCACGCACCTCGTAACGGTGAGCTGCACGGGCATGTACGCGCCGGGGCTGGACATTGAATTGGTGCAGGCGCTGGGCCTGCGCTCCGACGTGCGTCGCACCTGCGTGAACTTCATGGGCTGCTACGCGGCCGTGAACGCCATTAAGCTAGCCGACGCTTTTTGCCGGGCCGATGCCGAAGCCCGCGTGCTGATTGTGAGCGTGGAGCTGTGTACGCTGCACTTCCAGAAAAGCCCCGAGGAAGACCACCTCATCAGCAACGCGCTGTTTGGCGACGGGGCGGCGGCCTGCCTGGTGCAGGCCCGCCCGCTGCCGGATGGCGCGCCCAGCCTGTCGCTCGACGGCTTCCATTGCGGCCTGGAGCCCGATGGGCACGACGACATGGCGTGGCACATCAATGATTTCGGCTTTGAGATGACGCTGAGCAGCTACGTGCCCAAGCTCATTCAGCGCGGCATTGGGAAGCTCACGGACGGGCTGCTGGCCAGCCTGCCGGTGCAGCTGCGCGACATCCGGCACTTTGCCATTCACCCCGGCGGGCGCAAGATTCTGGAAACCATTGAAACCGAGCTGGGGCTGACGCGGGAAGACAACCGCCACGCCTACCGCGTGCTGCGCGACTACGGCAACATGTCGTCGGCCACGGTGCTGTTTGTGCTGCGCGAGGTGCTGGCCGCCGCCACCCCGGCCGATAATGGCGCGCCGGTGCTAAGCTTCGCCTTCGGCCCCGGCCTGACGATGGAAGCCATGCTGTTGCAGTTATCAGTGAGCGATGAACAATCCGCAATTAGCCGGCAGCAGGCCGCCGCGCTAACGGAAGCCGTTGCATAAAGCCAAACGCCTGAACCGACGACATTTCCGAAATAATTGCTCATTGTTCACTGTTCATTATTAATTGCTAGAAACTAGAGCCCCCGGCCCCGAGCTGATGGACGACCTGACGCTGGCCACCGATGCCCTGCGCCAGAACCTCGACGAGCTCGAAACCATCAATACCTGGCTGGGCGGCTACGCGCCGGTGCTGAACGCGCTGGAGCGGCTGCGCCCCCTTTTTCCGGCCGGACGGCCCCTGCGCGTGGCCGACCTGGGCAGCGGCGGCGGCGACACGCTGCGCCACGTAGCCCGCTGGGCCCGCAAAAACGGCGTTTTGGTGGAATTGACGGGCATTGATGCCAATGCTTTCATGCTGGAGTACGCCGCGGCCAAAAGCCGGGAGTTCCCCGAAATCAGCTACCGGCAGTTCGATATTTTCTCGCCGGAGTTTCAGGCCGAACCATTCGATGTGCTCACGTGCAGCCTGTTCTGCCACCATTTTACCGATGACGAGCTGGTGACGCTGCTGCGGCAGTGGCAGGCGCAGGCGGGGCTGGCGGTGGTCATCAACGACCTGCACCGGCACTGGCTGGCCTACCACAGCATCAAGTGGCTGACGCGGCTGCTGGGCGGCTCATACCTGGTGCGGCACGATGCGCCGCTGTCGGTAGCCCGCGCCTTCCGGCGGAAGGATTGGGTGGCGCTGCTGGCCCGGGCGGGCATTACGCGCTACGAGCTGCGCTGGCGCTGGGCGTTCAGGTGGCAGCTTACACTCATTTAACATGTATCAATTAACGTTTAACATTCGTTCGCACAGCTTGGAATAGCCAGATTGAGCGACTGATAAACGTTAATTGATACATGTTAAATGAAAAGTCCGGCCGCCACCCGAAAGGTGTTGGCATGGGCTTCCACAATGTCGATGATGCCTTCGGAGTAGCCGCCGCCCATGCACACGACTACAGGCAGGCGGTGCTGGTGGCAGAGGCCGAGCACCAGTTCGTCGCGGCGGCGGCAGCCTTCGCGGCTTAGGCCCAGGTGGCCCAGCTTGTCGGTGGCCAGCACATCGACGCCGGCCAGGTAAAACACGAAATCAGGCTGCACCTCGGCCAGCAGGCGCGGCAGGGTTTCGGCTAGCAGCGGCAGGTATTCGGCATCGGTGATGCCGTCGGGCAGGGGCAGGTCGAGGTCGGACTGCTCTTTGCGGGCGGGGTAGTTGCGGCCGCCGTGCATGGAGAAGGTGAATACGCGCGGCTCGTGCTGGAAGATGGCGGCCGTGCCGTTGCCTTGGTGCACGTCGAGGTCCACAATCAGCACCTTACGGGCGTGGCCGTGGGCCAGCAGCCAAGCGGCGGCCGCGGCCTGGTCATTCAGCAAGCAAAAGCCTTCGCCCCGGTCGCGGAAAGCGTGGTGCGTACCGCCCGCGATATTGAAGGCCACCCCGTGCGCCAGGGCCCGCCGGGCGCACTCAATGGTGCCGCCCAGGATAGTGATTTCGCGCTCGAACAGCTCGCGCGACCACGGGAAGCCAGTGGCCCGCTCCTGCTGCCGCGTGAGCTGGCCGGCGCGCAGGCGGGCATAGTAGTCAGCATCGTGCACCCGTAGAATGTCCTCATCGGGTGGCGGATGGGCCACAAAAAAATCGGCCGCCGTGGCCGTGCCCTCGTGCAAAAGCTGTTCGGGCAGCAGCTCGTATTTCAACATGGGGAAGCGGTGGCCGGCGGGCAGCGGGTGGGCGTAGCAGGGCGCGAAGGCGATGGAAAGCGGCATGGAATGATGAAATAAGGGCTTAGCCGCGGCAGGCGGCGGGCTGTCGCAGCGCGCCGCCGGGCCACGTCAGGGCTGGGCGGGGGCGGGCAGCGGCTGGCTGCTAGCCACGGGCAGGCCGAAATCGGGGGTGCCATCGGGGCGAAAGGTGAAGGGCTGCATGCGCGGCGAGCGGAAGCGGCCGCAGCCCTGGCCGGGTTGGTCGTTGGCGTGGTAAAGCAACCAGTGCTGGCGGCCGTCGGGCGAGGTGAAGAAGCTGTTGTGGCCCGGCGCGTACACGCCCGCAGCGGCCGACTGCCGGAACACCGGCTCGGGGGCCTTGGTCCAGCTGCCGGGCAGCAGCACGTCGGCGCTGGCCGGGGCCGCCAGCAGGCCCAGGGCGTAGGAGTCGGTCCAGCAACCGCTGGCCGAATACACGATGAACAGTTGGTTGCCGTGCTGCAGAAACGCGGGCCCCTCGTTCACATCGACGTGGGCCGGCTGGCGGGGGGCGGGCAGGTCGCCGTCGCGTTCCCAAGCGTAGGTGGGCGTGGCGATGCGCACCCGCGCGCCGGCCACCGTCCAAGGGTTTTGCAGGCGGGCCAGGTAAATATCCTGCCGGCCATTGGCCGCGCCGGCCCAGCCCGACCACAGCAAGTAAAGCTGGCCGCGCAGCTCAAACACCGAGCCGTCGATGGCCCACCGGTCGGTGGAGTCGGCCACTTTGCCCTTGTCGGTCCAGGGGCCTTCCAACGGGTCGGGGCTGGCGTTTTCCAGCACCCAGAGCCGGTGGCCGCTGTTGTCGCCGGCATCGGCAGCGTAGTAGAGGTACCACTTGCCGCGCAGGTAGTGCAGCTCGGGGGCCCAGATTTCGTGCGCATTGGGGCCGGTGGCCGGCGGCGTCCACACCACGCGGTGCTCAGCCGTGGCCAGATTAGCTAGGCTACGGGTTTTCCAGAGAGTAATATTGGTACCGGTGGTGTGGGTATAATAGTAGTAGCCGCCGTGGTAGATGGTCCACGGGTCGGCCCCGGCGGGCAGCAGCGGGTTGGCAAAGGTGGCCGGGGCGGCGGCCGTTTCCGGCCCCGCAACCGGCGAGCCCGCGGGCCGGGCGCAGCCGCTCAGTAGTAGTAGCAGCAGCAGAATAAGTCGTTGTGCAAGCATTCGGGCAGGGAAATCGGGCTTATTTCAGCAGCCAGGCCAGGCAGCCGATGCCCGCAAAAGGCGAATCGTTTGGTGAAACGGGCTATACGCATCACGAAGCAAAAGGCGAACCCGCACCCAGGTTAACCGCTCAGCAATCCACGAAATAAACCGGCCCTGAACGAGGGGAATGCCCCCGCCAACTTGCTAATCCGCTTCGCCCTGCCCCTGCTCTCCGCCCCCCAACGCACTCGTGAAAACAGCCTTTGAAAGGCATTGCCGAAGTTTCTGCGCGCGCCGGTTTTTTTTACTCATTATTTTAGCGTTACCCGCTTGTGTTTGTGGCTGCCGGTGTGCTTCTTGCTGCCGCGAATACGGCTACCAGCTGCTGGCCAAGCTGAGGAAACCCCAGAGACATCACCGAATACCCCGGCCCGGCGGCCGGGGTATTTTGTTGCGCGGCTTAGCCGATGGATTTGGCCCGGCGGACGGCCGCTTGTTGGGGCGCAGACACGGGCAGGGACCGCAGCGACGAGCCGCGCACCAGCAGCTCGGGCCGCAGGGACACCTGCCGGGGCGCGAAGGCTTCGCCCTTCGAGTCGATACGCCAGCCCGGCCGGTTTTGGGCAGCCAACAGCGGGGCAAATAATTGTGTGCGG
>JALYUH010000266.1 GCA_030853985.1 Bacteroidota bacterium
ACCTACCTCCGGCGAGCCATCGCCGCGGCACGGGAGCGGGAAGGCCGACAACAAAGAAACCCAGCCTCAGCGGGCGGTAAAGGTAGGGAACGCCCAGCCATTCAACCGGGCGGGTTACGGCAGTGGGGCTGCCTAGTTCGCATTGCCCGCTGCGGCGCTCCTGCTGCGTATTGGTTGCGGCGCGCCCGGCGCAACAGCCAGCCGTTGCTTGCCCGCCCGGCCCGGCTCATAAACGACGTACGGGCCGGTTTGGCTCGCGGGCAGTACCTTGCCCGTTGCATCAGTTGGCGCAACCCGGCGCGGGGGTTGGCGGTTGTGGCCCCGAAATGGCGGTAAAGTGGTGGGTTGGTCGTTTTCTCTGTTTTTCTGCATGTCCCGAAAAAAGGCTCTGTTTCTCATCGGCTCGCCCAATCAGACGACGCAAATGCACCAGATTGCGCAACTGCTGGACGACGAGTTTGCCCCCTACTTCAGCCAGCTGTACTACGATGGCTGGCAGCGGCCGTTCTACCGGTTTCTGGTCTGGACCAAGGGCCTGGATAAAACCATCGTTACCGGGAAAATCAAAGCCAAGGCCGATAAGTATTTGGCCGAGCACCAATTATCGAATGATTTTGAGGCCCGCGTTTTCGGCAATCAGTACGACCTCATCGTGTGCTGCTCCGACGTGGTGGTGCCCTGGCCGCTGATGCGAACCACGAAAACCGTTTTCGTGCAGGAAGGCATGACCGACCCGCTCAATGCGTGGGCGCGGCTGGTGAAACGCCTCACGCGCTACCCCATTCTGGCCATCGGCACGGCCCTCAATGGCATGAACAACTGCTGCGACATCTACTGCGTGGCTTCGGAAGGGTACCAAAAGCACTTCGAGCGCATCGGCGTGGCGGCCGGCAAGCTGGTGGTAACGGGCATTCCCAACTTCGATAACATTGAGCAGGTGCGCCACAACAACTTCCCGCACCACGGCTACGTGCTGGTGGCCACCTCCGACCTGCGCGAAACCTACACCCCCGAAAACCGCCCCAAATTCATTCGGGAATGCGTGCGCATCGCGGCCGGCCGGCCCCTCGTTTTCAAGCTCCACCCCAACGAAACCCTGCCCCGCGCCACCGACGAAATTGCAGCCCACGCCCCGCCCGGCACCCTGGTATTCACCGACGGCAACACCGACCACATGATTGCTAACTGCGTGGAGCTCATCACCCAATACTCGACGGTGGTGTACGTGGGCCTGGCGCTGGGCAAGCCCGTGCATTCGTATTTCGACGTGGCCGACCTGCGCCGCAAGCTGCCCTGGCAGAACGGCGGCACCGCGGCCCGGCGCATCGCGGCCATCTGCCGGGGCTTCAGCCGGTTTGAAGGCAGTGGGCCGGCTTTTTTGCGGCAGTTCGATGCCGAAGCCTTTGCCACCGTAGCGGCGGCGGGCACCTCGCCGGCAGCGAATTAGCCAAGTGTAGCACTATTTTAAGCTGTTATTATTCAATAGCTTATCAATTAGCCCGCGTTTTGCCCGGCAACTTTTAGCGTATTTTCGTTTGCTCATCGACTACGCGGTACCGACTGCTTTCCCTATGCCCGCTCCCAAAATTCTGACCGTTGTGCAGGCCCGTATGGGCTCGTCGCGCCTGCCGGGCAAGGTGCTGCTGCCGCTGGCCGGGCAGCCGCTGCTGGTGCGCATGGTGCAGCGGGTGCAGCGGGCGCCGCTGGCCGGCACCGTGGTGGTGGCCACCACCACCGAGGCCGCCGACGACGCTATTGCCGCCCGCTGCGCCGCCCACGGCATCGCGTGCTTTCGGGGCCCCGCGCTCGATTTGCTCGACCGCCACTACCAGGCCGCCCGCCACTACGGGGCCGATATCGTGCTGAAAATTCCGTCCGACTGCCCGCTCATCGACCCGGCCATTATCGACGAAGTGGTGCGGTTCTACCTCGATTTTGCCGAGCGCTACGATTTTGTGAGCAACCTGCACCCCGCCACTTTTCCCGATGGCAACGACGTGGAAGTGATGCCCTTCACGGCGCTGGAAACCGCCTGGCGCGAGGCCCAACGGCCGCTGGAGCGCGAGCACACCACGCCGTTTTTCTGGGAAAACCCCGGCCGGTTCGACCTTGGCAACGTGACCTGGGAGGCCGGCAAGGACTTCTCGATGAGCCACCGCTGGACCATCGATTACCCCGAAGACTATGATTTCATAACGGCCGTTTACGACGAGCTATACCCCAACAACCCGAACTTTGGCCTGCCGGATATTCTGGCCCTGCTCGAAAAGCGCCCCGACATCGCCCAACTAAATGCCCGCTACGCCGGCGTGAACTGGTACCGCCACCATTTGGACGAGCTGAAAACCGTCGATTCGTCGCAAACCCGAAGCTTGTAGGGGCGGGGCCTGGCCTCGCTGTCCTTCAGTTGCCCCCGCCCGGACGTTCGCACCTTTCGCTATTTCTCATTCTGCTTTCCGTTCAACGACGGCCGGGGACCAGCCCCGCACCCTACTGCATGACTCCTGAAAAACAACAAACCCTCGAAGCCCTGGCCCTGCGCGTGCGCGAGCACATCGTGCGCCTGAGCACCGACGGCGGCTGCTTTACCGGCGCGTCGCTGAGTTGCGCCGACCTGCTGGTCTACCTCTACGCCGACTGCCTGAACGTGCGGCTCGATAACCTGGCCGACCCCACCCGCGACTACCTGTTTCTGAGCAAGGGCCACGACGTGCCTGCCCTTTACGGCACCTTCGTGGAGCTCGGCTTCCTCGACAAAGCCCGCCTCGCCCAGCACCTGAGCACCGACGACCACATTTACTGGCACCCCAACCGCCACGTGCCGGGCGTGGAGTTCCACTCCGGCTCGCTCGGCCACCTGCCCAGCGTGGCCCTGGGCGTGGCAATGGACTGCCGGATGCGCGGCCAGACCAACAAGGTCATCGTCATTACCGGCGACGGCGAGCTGAACGAGGGCACCGTGTGGGAAAGCCTGTTGGTGGCCAGCGCCCACAAAGCCAACAACCTCACGCTGGTCGTCGACCGCAACCACTTCCAGGCTAACGTGGCCACCGAAGACCTGATTCCGCTGGAGCCGCTGGCTCCCAAGTTCGAGGCCTTCGGCTGCGCAGTGCGCCGGATTGACGGCCACGATTTCGCGCAGTTGGAAGAAGCTTTTTCGGCTTTGCCCTTCTCCGAAACCAAGCCCTCGGTCATCATCTGCGACACGGTGCGCGGGCGCGGCCTGCCCAGCATTGAGGCGCGGGCCGATAGGTGGTTCTGCAACTTCTCGGCCGATGAAGTGCAGGAGCTGCTGAAGGAGCTGCACAGCCAGGAAGCCACCACGCTCACGAGCGAGACGCTAACGGTGCGGTAAAACAGTACCGCGGACTCTCAGAGTCCGCGAGTTAATTCTTTATTCCCGGACGCTCAGCGTCCGCGGTACCTCCCAATGACCTACGAAGACCTCATAAAAGAAACCGCCCTCGCCGATGAGCGCATTGTGGTGATGACGGCCGAAAACCGCGCCCTCATCCGCAGCCTGCCGGCCGTGCTCGGCCCGCGCTTCATCGACACCGGCATTACGGAGCAAACCCTCATTGGGGCCGCCGCCGGGCTGGCCCTGCGCGGGCGCGTGCCGATTTTGCACGCGCTGGCCACCTTCCTCACGCTGCGGGCGTTCGAATTCATCCGCACCGACGTGGGCATCGGCCAGCTGCCGGTGAAGCTGAGCGGCTTCGTGCCCGGCTTTCTGTCCGATGGCAACGGCCCCACCCACCAGGCCATTGAGGACGTGAGTTTGATGCGCGGCATCCCGGGTATGACGGTTTTTGCTCCGGCCGATGAGCAGGACATGCTGGCCATGCTGCCCGCCATCTGGGCCTCGCCCGCGCCGGCCTACGTGCGCATCAACACCCGTCCCGCCACCTACGCGCATGCCCCGTTCGAGATGGGCAAGGCCGAAATCGTGGCCGAGGGCACCGACATCACCATCCTCACCTATGGCATGCTCTTCGAGCAAACGCTGGTGGCCCGCGAGCTGCTGCAGGCCCAGGGTAAGTCGGTGGGCCTCATCAATCTGCGCAGCCTTAAGCCGATTGATGAAGCGGCCCTGCTCGACGTAGTGCGCCGCGGCTCGCTCGTCGTGACGGTGGAGGACCACTTCGTTACCGGCGGCCTGTTTTCCATTCTGGCCGAAGTGCTGCTGCGCAACCAACTCACGGCCCGCGTGTTGCCGCTGGCCCTGGCGGAGCGGTGGTACCGCCCCGGCCGCCTCAGCGCCGTGCTGGAGTACGAGGGTTTCACCGGCCACCACATTGCCCGCCGCATCACGGAGCACCTGGGCGAGTCGGGCGCGAGCATTGCGGCCGGCCCGGCGGTACTCGAAAACCAGTTTGCGGAGTAACCGAGCGAAAACTAAAAGAACGTCATGCTGAGCGCAGCCGAAGCATCGCTACCGCTTCGTTGTATCGGCATTGATTACTAC
>JALYUH010000288.1 GCA_030853985.1 Bacteroidota bacterium
GCACTGAAAATGCTGGTGTCGTTGGTTCGATTCCAACTGTTGCCACAGAAAACCCCGTTCCTGATTCAGGAATGGGGTTTTTGCTTATCCCGGTAGTTGCCACTGCTGGGCCCAAAGCTGCTCACCCGCAGTAGTGGTGCCGTATTGAGCACCAGCGTGGCGTAACCGGTGGGCAGGATGGGGTTGCCTGTCAGCGAGTGGTACCAAACTGCGGCCGCGGCCGCTACGCACGTCACCCGGCCGGGCAACTACCTGCTGCCGCTGCCGGATTTCTTCAGAATTGGATACGACGTTCGCGGGGTAAATCCGTTGAAAGCAACCATGAAGAAAATTCCCGAAGTCACCCTGCTGTTCTGGGTAATGAAAATCTGCGCCACGACGCTGGGCGAAACCGCCGGCGACCAGCTGGCTCAAACCATGAAAGTGGGTTACGCCGTGAGCTCGCTGATTCTCCTTGGGTTTTTTCTGGCTACGCTGGTCGGGCAGCTGGCGGCGCGGCGCTACATTCCGGCGCTGTACTGGGCCGTGATTCTGGCCACCAGCACGGCCGGCACCACCATGTCGGACTACATGGACCGCACGCTGGGGCTGGGCTATGCCACCGGCTCGCTACTGCTGGTGACGCTGCTGGGGCTGGTGCTGGGGGTGTGGTGGCTGCGCGAAAAGTCGCTGTCCGTCACCGACATCACGACCCGCAGCGGGGAGGTGTTTTATTGGCTGGCTATCCTGGTGTCGAACACGCTGGGCACGGCCCTGGGCGACTATCTGGCCGATGACTCGGGGCTGGGCTTCGGGGGTGGGGCACTGCTGATTGGCAGCCTGCTGGCGGTGCTGGTGCTGGCGTATTATTTCACCGGGATTTCGCGGGTGCTGCTGTTCTGGATTGCGTTTGTGCTCACGCGGCCGTTTGGGGCCACGTTTGGCGACTTGCTCACCAAGCCCGTGGCCAAGCAGGGGCTGGGCTTCGGCACGCAGGGCTCTTCGCTTATTCTGTTTGGGCTGCTGGTGGCCTTGGTGCTGTATGAAACGTTCTGGAAGCGCCCCACCGGGACCGACCCGGATACGCTGGTGTAATGGTTATGGCCCTTAGTTTCGGCCCGCTCAAAGGTGCCGGGGAATTTCATTTTTAACGGCTTGGCGGGACGTCGCAAGAAGCGATAGCGGTAGCTTGAACGACAAAACAGGGCCGCCCGGTGCGGAGTGCAGTCAGCGGCCGGGCTACTCGCCCACGCGGCCCGTGCCCAGCCAGCGCGCCACCGGGTAGCGGTTGTGGCTGGGTTCGTGATAGGCTGAGTGCTGGTACACCCATTCGAGCTGGGCGGGGCCGTTGGCGGCGAAGGCGGCATCGGCGGCTTTCAGCTGCTCCAAGCGTTGGCGCAGGGCTGGGTCGCGGCGCAGTAGGTCGGCGGCCAGGTCCTCGAAAACGTAGTCGGAGAAGTGCTCCTTCTGCTGCAACACGCTGTCGAAGAAGCCCCAGGCGAAAAACGAGTCGGTGGCTTGCGGTTCCAGCGTCTCCATCAGGTAGCGGGCGGGCGCGGTGGCGGTCAGGTACACCACCAGGTCGCCGGCCTGGAAGGTGGCCGGGGCCTCCACCGTGCGCAGCTGCACCTGGCTGTGCACGTAATGGCCCTCGAAAGGTTTAGGCGTGGTCTTGAAATCGGTGAAGTAGTAGGATTCGACCGGTACGGTTACGGAGTGGGCCAGCGGCTCCAGCGTAGCCCCGTTGCGGCGCAGAATATCGGCCACTTCCGTCCAGGCTTTGGGGATGATGTAGGCCGTGGGCCGGCGGGCCGTAGTGGTAGCTTTGAAGGTATTGAAGTACGGCACCGGCCGGGTGTAGGGCGCGGTGCGGTCGTAGTAGAGGCGGGGCTGGCCGCTCACTTCGCTGGGCTTCATTTTGCCCTCGTAGCCCCGGAACGGCACGATTTCGCGCTGGCCCTCATCCAGCGCCCAGGTGAGGGGGAAGGTGGTCTGGGCCTGCATCGCGGCCGTGGCCGTAGCGCGGGCCGCCGCTAGCGCCGGGGCTTGCCGGTCCACGGTTTCGAGCATGGTCAGCAGCAAATCGTAGGTGGCATGCACGCGGGGCGCGAAGGCCTTCAGCATGTGGGTTTC
>JALYUH010000289.1 GCA_030853985.1 Bacteroidota bacterium
TGCACAATGCGTGGGGGACCCACCGTGCGCACGGTGGGAAAACGCAGGTGGCCCAGCTGCTCCACCCGCCGCAAAAGCGTGTCGGCGGCCAGTGTCGAACCGTAGCCGCTCCAGTGCGTGCCCGCCGTCGGAAACAGTGGGTAAGGCACGGTGGCTTTCCAGCGGGCAAATACGGGCACCATGTCCAGCAGCTCCACCGAGTCGGCTCGCATGGCGGCCGTAAACAGGTCGTAGTTGGTGCGCGTGCCGGGCGCCGGCCGCAGGTAGCCGGGCAGGTCTTCGGGCTGAAAGTGCGCTTTGCTGGGGGCCAGCACGAACAATAAGGTTACCTGGTGGTGCGCCAGCTCGCGCTGTACGGCGCGCAGGCGGCGCACCCGAAACCGCACTTCGGCCTCGTCGAGGCGGTCGTGGCCGGCGTAGCTAGCAATGGGAGCCGTCTGAAACAGCACGCCGTGCAGCCCGGCCGCAATGTCGCCCGACCGCGTCATGTGAAAAACCGAGTAAGCCAGCTGGTTGCGCAACCGGATGAAGTAGGGTCGAAAGCCGATGCGGTCTTCCAGGTACTGCTCCAGAGCGGGTTGGAAAGTGTTATTTCGCAGCCCCTCCCACGTTAGCGTGGCCCGCGGGGCCGTAGTGAAGGCCCCATTCAGGCCGGCCTCGGCCGAAAAGCGAAAGCGCGCCTGCAACACGGGCACTGCCACCACGGCTAGCAGCACCAAAAGCAGTATTCGTTTGCAGAAAAGTATCACGGAAAAGCAGTTAGCAGACCTGGATTAGAACCCCGACAAAGGTTAGAACCGGAAGTAAATGAACGGATTGAAAGAGCTGCCCACGATGTAGCTCAGGCTCAGGGCCAGCAACAGGGCCGTGCCCAGCGTGAGGCCGGCCGCGCCGGGCAAGCTGAAATGGCTGCGGGCCAGGGTGCGCATCTCCCAGCGCGCTATTGGGGGGGCAGCGGCGGCAAAGGCAGCTACCGCCGCCACGGCCAGCGTGAACCAGAACTCCTGGCTGAAGTGTGGCAGCTCGGTGGCCGGCCGGGGCAGGAGCATCGCCCGCAGGTAGCGCACGGCTCCGGCCAGGGTTTCGGCCCGAAATAACACCCAGCCCACCACCGTGATGAGGAACGTGGGCACGATGCTCAGCGCTCCGAGGTGCCGGTAGAGGCGCAGCAGAAACAGCCGGTCCAGAATCAGAAAAAGCCCGTGATAAGCACCCCAGGCGATAAAATTCCAAGCGGCCCCGTGCCAGAAGCCCGACAGGATGAAGACCGTCCAGAGGTTGACGTAGAGGCGGCTGGGCTGCACGCGGTTGCCGCCCAGCGGAATGTAGAGGTAGTCGCGCATCCAGCGGCCCAGCGTAATGTGCCAGCGCTGCCAGAACTCGGTGATGGAACGCGCGGCGTAGGGGTTGTTGAAGTTTTCGGGAAACTGGAAGCCCATCATTCGGCCCAGGCCGATGGCCATGTCGGAATACCCCGAGAAGTCGAAGTAAATCTGGAAGGTATAGGCCAGCGCTCCGAGCCAAGCCAGGCCTGGGGCCAATGCCTCGGGGGGCAGCTTAAATAGCAGGTCGGCTTGTTCGCCCAGCACATTGGCAATGAGCACCTTTTTGGCCAGGCCGATAACAAAGCGGAAGGCCCCGGCTAGTTTCTGGTCCACGGTGTCGAAGGCGGCCCGGTCGGCGAGTTGGTCGGCAATTTCGTGGAAACGCACAATGGGGCCGGCTATCATCTTGGGAAAGAGCATGATGTAGAGCATAAAATCCCAGAAGGATTTTAGGGGCTTGTTCACGCCGCGGTACACGTCGATGGTATAGGTGAGCTTTTCGAAGGTGAAAAACGAAATACCGATGGGCAGCACCACCTTTTCCCAAGTTAGGGACGGGCCGCCAAAATAGGTGCGCACGACGCTGGCGTTGTCGAGAAAAAAATTAGCATACTTGAAATAAAACAGCATGGCTACGTTGAGCACAATGCTGATTATCAAGAATATGCGTTGCTTCCACCGTGCCGGCGTAGCCGCCATGTACCGGATGAGCCCGAAATTTACCACGATGGAGGCCAGGAACAGGGCCAGGAACTGGAGGCCGCCCCAGGCATAAAATCCGATGCTGGCCAGCAGCGCCACGGTATTTTTTAGGCGGGCCGGCACTGCGTAGTACAGCAGCAAAAAGCCCGGCAGGAAATAGAAAAGGAACAGCGTACTGCTAAATACCATTGCGTATCGATATAAATGCCTGCTTGGGCAGCTTCAAAATTAGGCGTTGCGGGGCAAACCGCCAGCTGGTTATTTTTTGGGCCGGGAAGCCGGAGAGGGTTTTGCCGGGCAGCGGGGGCCTGCCAAACGCCGGCCGGCCGCCTACCTTTGCCCGGTTCTTGTACCCTTGCCGTGATTTTATGCCGAAGTATGCCTTTGCCTTTTTGCTGGTTGCGCTAGGTGCCAGCAGTTGTTCGCAAAAACCAGCAGAGCCAACGGGCTCGGACGTGCTGGCCACCAACGATTTTGAGAACCTCGATGGCTGGCTGGCCGACTCGCCGGCGCTGGTTACCCTCACCAAAAGCCGCGCCCACTCGGGGGTTTATAGCACGCAGGCCGGGCCCGGCTACGATTTCAGCTTGGGCTACAACAACCAACTGAGCCGGTTGGCTCCGGAGTGGCCCGGCAAGCTGAAAGTGAGTGCTTGGGTGCTGCTGCCCAACGACCAGGCCGCCGCCAAGCTGGTGATGGAAGTGAAAAGCGGCGCGACCACCAGTGCCGGCCTGCTGTGGGAGGGGCTGGACCTTACCAAAGCCGTGAAAAGCTACAATAAATGGCAATACGTGGAGCAAACCATCACCTTGCCCGAAACCGCCAAGCCCACCAGCCGCCTGCTGGTGTACCTGTGGCGCGCCGACAGCAAGCAGCCCGTGTACCTCGACGACCTGAAAATTTCGCGGGTGAAGTAGCCCGCGTCACGTTACTTCACCACCTCCACCGGCAGGCGCAGGCGCACCGGCCAGTCGCGGAAATCTTTGCTGACAAGGCTGATTTCGAACGTGTAATGTCCCGGTTTCTGGGGCGTTTGTAAGGTGATAGTTTGCGTCCAGGGTTGCCATACGTCTACTTCGAGGGCCACATTCGTGGGGTCGGCATCGGTGGGCCAGTCGTGCGGTTGGTAAAAAGCCGTGCGCAACAGCGTGGGGTACGGTCCGCGAATGCCTGAATGCAGGGGCTGCGCGCCGGCGGGCACGCTCACCCGCACCCGCACCGTGTGCTGATGCGCGGCGCGTAGCGTAGGGGGCAGGGCATCGGCCAGCGCTAGGGTAATCTGCTGGTGCGCTGCGATGTAGCTGCTTAGCGCGGCCGTGTCTTGGGGCGGTTGGGTGTTGAGCACCCGGTAGGTGGTATTGGGAAAGCGGGCGTAGTTGGCCGGCAAGTCGGCGCTGTTCATGGTTTCGAAAGGCCCTAGCAGCACGCCGGGGTGCGAGCCGGCATCGGCCAGTTGGTCGATGTCCCAGCCCACGCGCACCGTCTGCACCGAATCGGGCGATTGCCGGGCGCTCACCATTATGGTTTCGCTGGCCGAAGCCCACCACGGCCAGCCAGCCCGGAGCCGGTGCGGGTCCACGTTATCGGGCCACATAATGAACTTGCGCTCCGGAAACTGGCTGGTGTAGGCCAGTAAGTGCTTCAGCCATTGCTGGTAGGCCGTATAGGGCGTGTGCCGGTACCACACCGCCCCCAGGCGAGCCAGCAGCAGCAGCCCGAGCAGGCCCGCCGCTAACGCCGGCCCCCGGCCCCGCCAGCGCCCTTGCCAGTGGCGCTCCAGGGCCGGCAGCAGTTCCAGCGCAAAAGGGACGGCTACGAAAAGGGTAAGCGGCAGATACAGGTTCTCCAGGTACGTGGCTTCGGTGTAGTCGGGGTTGGAAACGTTGATAATGAAGACATAGCCCGCTACAAAGCTCCAGACCAAGGCCAGGCGCAACCACGCCAGCCAAGTGCGCTGGCGCAGGTAAAAGACCGTCAGTATCGCCAGTAGCACCGGCAAGGCCAGGAAATCGCGCGCGCACAGCTGCCAGAAATTGTGGAAGCTTTCGATGTTCAGGTAGTTCGGAAAATACTTGGTCAGGTTAGGCGTAAAGGTCATGTGGGTAGCCTCATACGAGCCTGGTGGCGTCAGCATCACCCGCAGCTGATACATGGCTAGCCCGAGCACCAGCAGTCCATAGTATCCCCAGTCCCGGTAGCGACGATTCAACAGCCAATCATATGCCCACAGAAACAAAAACGGAATAACGCACAGCGGGTGCCCGAAAATGAACACCGGCACCAACGCCGCCAGTGCCACCGTGCTCAGCCGCAGCCGCACCGGGGCCTGCCGCGCAATGCCCGCATAAAACAAGAGCAGGGCCGCCAGCGCCTGCGGCAGCTCCGACTGCGCCCAGTAAAAGGTGCGCGATGCCAGCAGCACGTACAGCAACACCACTACCAGCGCGACTTGTTCGTTGCGCAGCCAGTACGCGCACAGCAAAAACACCGCGAGGTAGTATAGGATAAAGACTACCGAATACAGGCGCAGCACGTGGTCGAGCGACAAGCCTGCCCGAACCGCCAGCAGGGTGGGCAGCTGCGTGGCAATGGCCACGAAACGGCGGTTCTGTACGAACAACGCCTTGGTTTTCAAATAAATAAATAGATGATACGCCAGGTCGTAATAAGCCGACCGCTCCAGGTAGAAATGCCAGGCAAATACCAGTAGCACCAGCATGGTAAGCAGGGCTAGGCGCATGGGCCAACGGGTTTCGTATTGCTTGGAAAGGAGCATAAGCGAAGAAGGGTATTTCTTGGAGTTGGGCCGGCAGGCTACGGCGGCTACTGCCCCAGCAGCCCGTACTTGATGATGCAGTAGATGGCCCGGAAGCCGTCGCGCCAGCCAATTTTTTTGCCCTCGGCGTAGGTGCGGCCGTAGTAACTGATGCCTACTTCGTAGATGCGGATGTCCTTCACGCGGGCTACTTTGGCGGTTACTTCGGGCTCGAAGCCGAAGCGGTTTTCCTCCAGCCGCAGGCCCTGAATAATGTCGCGCCGGAACAGCTTGTAGCAGGTTTCCATGTCGGTCAGGTTCAGGTCGGTCATCATGTTGCTCAGGAAGGTGAGCATCTGGTTGCCGATGCTGTGCCAGAAGAACAAGATGCGGTGCGGGTTGCCGCCAATGAAGCGCGAGCCAAAAACCACATCGGCAAAGCCCTTGATAATGGGCTTGATAAGGTCATTATACTCCTCAGGGTCGTACTCCAGGTCGGCATCCTGAATGATGACGTAATCGCCGGTCGCCTCGCGGATGCCCGTGTGCAGGGCCGCGCCCTTGCCCTGGTTCACGGCGTGCTCGAGCAGGCGCAGCTGCATTTCGGGGTAGCGCGCGGCGTAGGCCCGGATGGTGTCGGCCGAGGCATCAGTCGAGCAGTCGTTGACGAGGATAATCTCCTTGCCGATGCCGTTCACCAGCTTCAGCTCCCGCAGCAAATCCAGAATCTGGTGGATGGTGCGGGCCTCGTTATAAACCGGAATGACGATGGAAAGCGTATCGAATTTAACCACTTGGAAAGGGATTGAGCAGGGCGAAGAAGCTGCAAAGCTAGTATCAAGTAGTAAGTATTCGATAGCAAGTATTGAGACAGGCACGATAGCGGCTGCTTTCTCCGTACTTATTACTGAATACGCTACACCAATAACTTACAGTGCGCCCGTGCGGCCGCCATCTACGGGCACGCTGGTGCCGTTGATGTAGCTGGCGGCCGGCGAGGCCAGGAAGGCCACGGCGGCCGCCACTTCCTCGGCCAGGCCGAAGCGTCGGGCCGGAATGGTTTGCAGCATGGCGGCCTCGATGGCCTCGGCCGACTGCCCGGTCTGGGCTATTTTCTTTTCGATGAGCGAGTGGTGGCGCTGCGTGAGCGTGGCTCCGGGCAGCACGTTGTTGACGGTGATGCCGTGCGGCCCCAATTCGTTGGCCAGGGTTTTGGCCCAGCTGGCCACCGCCCCGCGAATGGTATTGCTCACGCCCAGCCCCGGCAGCGGCACCTTCACCGACGTGCTGATGATGTTGATGATGCGCCCGAAGCCCGCCGCCCGCATGGCCGGCACCACGGCCTGGGCCAGCAGCTGGTTGCAGATAACGTGCTGGTTGAACGCCAGCCGCAACGCCTCCACCGGCGCGTCGAGCAGCGGCCCGCCGGCCGGCCCGCCGGTGTTGTTCACCAGAATATGAAAGCCGGCGGGGTGCGCGGCCAGGTAGCCCTGCACCACATCGGCGAGGTGGCTGGGGTCGTCGAAATCGGCCACTAGGTAGTCGTGCACGTGGCCGGTGGGCGTGGGCAGGGCGGCCACGGTTTCGCGCAGGCGGTCTTCGTTGCGGGCCAGCAGCGTGAGGCCGCAGCCGCGCTCGGCCAGCAGCTGGGCCACAGCCCGGCCAATGCCCTGGGTGGAGCCGCCCACGAGAGCGCGGTAGGGGAGGAGGTCGCTCATCATCAAAGAAAAAAGAAGGGAAAAAGGGAGAGAGGCGCAACGCGCCGAAAAGGTAGCGCCCTAGCGGCGGGCCGGCGGTGTGGCCACGGCCGGTGGCGGCAGCAGCGGAATGTTGTTGCGCACCAGCACCCCGGCCGCCGTGCGCCGCCAGATAGTGGTTCCGGCCGGGCGTAGCGCAAACTCGTCGGCCACGTAGCGGCGGCCGCGCATCCACAGGCGCAGGTGCAGGCCGGGCTGCGGCGCGCGGATGCGGGCCGTGAGGCGAGCCCAGTCGCCGAGCACGTCGGAGGAAGTTTTGGTTTCGATGATGGCGCTGTCCAGCACCACGCCGCGCGCGTCGGTGAGGCTCCAGTGCAGGTTGGGTAGCTCGGGGGTGCGCACGTTGGCCCACACCGAGGCTTCGTACCAGCCGGCTTGTGGCAGCGGCGCCGCCAGCAGAAACAGCGCGCCTTTGCGCACGGCCTGCGCGCCGGCGCCCAGCAACGGGGCCGTGCCCGCGTCGTAGGCCGTCACGGCCGGGTCGGGCACGTCGAAGCTGCGGTAGGCCACCTGCGGGTTTTCGGTGCTGGCCCAGTAACCCGGGTAGGCGTGCAGGGTGCCCGCCTGCGTTCGGAATTCGGCTTCCAGCGCCGGCCGGTTTTCGAGCTTATTCAGCGGCAGCTCGGCCAGCCACACCACCGAGTCGCGGTAGATGATGCGGGCGCGGGCCAGCAGGGAGGCATCGGCCGAATCGCGCGGGGCGCGGGCGGCCACTACCAGTAGCAGGGGCCGCTGGTCGGGCAGGTAGCTCAGCAGGGCTTTGTCGATGGCCGGGTTACTACGCAGCTGGTTCAGGGCCTGGGCCTGATAGAGGGCGGTGCGCGAAAGCATGGCCGTGGCAATGGGCAGGCCGGTTTCGAGCGAGGCCCGCATGCTTTCGTACGAGCTCAAATCACTGCCGAACACATCGAACACCTCGCTGCCCAGCGAGTAGTACGGCAGGGGCAGAATGGCCTGGTAAGCCGCCGCCGAAACGCCCGCCGCCGCCAGCCGCGCCGGGTACTGCGCCGCCGCCGTACCGGCCGCCGTGAGGCTGCGG
>JALYUH010000309.1 GCA_030853985.1 Bacteroidota bacterium
GCCGTGGGCCGCCAGGCCCAGCAGATGCACGAAAAAACGCACGATAACATCCGCACCATCCGCCCGCTGAAGGATGGCGTAATTGCCGATTTCCACGCCGCCGAGGAAATGATTAAGGGCATGATTAAGATGATTGACACGCGTAATCGCCTGTTTCAGCCCTCGCACCGCATGGTTATCTGCATCCCCTCGGGCATTACCGAAGTAGAGAAGCGCGCCGTACGCGACTCCGCTGAGCACGCCGGGGCCAAGGAAGTCTGGATGATTCAGGAGCCCATGGCCGCGGCCATCGGCATCGACGTGGAGCAGCCCGTGGGCTCGATGATTATCGACATCGGGGGCGGCACCACCGAAATCGCGGTTATCGCGCTGTCGGGCATCGTGTGCGACCAGTCGATTAAGACGGCCGGCGACGTGTTCAACCAGGATATTCTCGACTACATGCGCCGGCAGCACAACCTGCTCATCGGCGAGCGCTCAGCCGAGCGCATCAAGATTGAAGTGGGCGCGGCCCTTACCGAGCTCGACGTGCCGCCGCCCGACCACGAAGTGCGCGGCCGCGACCTGATGACGGGCATTCCGAAAGTTATTAAAGTAACCTTCTCGGAAATTGCCATCGCCCTCGATAAATCGGTGGCCAAAATCGAAGAAGCGGTGTTGAAAGCCCTCGAAATCTCGCCGCCCGAACTGTCGGCCGATATTTACGAAAATGGCATTCACCTCACCGGCGGCGGCGCGTTGCTGCGCGGGCTGGACAAGCGCTTGGCTGCCAAAACCAAGCTGCCCATTCACATCGCCGAAGACCCGCTGCGCGCCGTGGTGCGCGGCACCGGCAAGGCCATCAAGGATATTCAGGCTTTCAAAGGCGTGCTGCTGACCTAGGGTCATTTAACATTTATCAATTAACATTTAACAGTCGGTAACCGCCAGCTATTGAAGCGCCTGCAATCAATCCAGGGTGTTAAATGATAAATGTTAATTGATAAATGAGAAACCTGTTTCTTTTCCTTTTTCGCTTTCGCGGGGCGCTGGTGTTTGGGTTGCTGGAAGTCGTCTGCCTGTACCTGTTTATCACCAACAGTTCGTACCATCGGGCGGCGTTTTTCAATTCGGCCAATGTTTATGCGGGTACGGTGCTGGCCCGTCGCGCCCAAGTGACCGATTATTTCCATCTGGCCGAGGTGAACCAGCAGCTGGCGGTCGAAAATGCCAGCTTACGCCAGCAGCTGTACCCGGCCGATTCGGCCCGGCGCGAGGCCGATTCGGTGGCGCTGCCGCCCGCCCGGCTCGATTCGCTACGGCGCGTGCGCTACCAGCGGCCGGCCCGGCGGCCCGATACCCTGCTGCTCGGCCAGCGGGCGCTGGCAGCCCGCGACCCGAGTTATCCCCTTATTCCGGCCCGGGTTATCAACAATATTGTGCGCAATGTGGATAACTACCTTACGCTGAATGTGGGCAGCGCCGATGGCGTGGTGTCGGGCCGGGGCGTGGTGGCGGCCAACGGTGTGGTGGGCCGCGTGAAAGTGGTGAGCGAGCACTACGCCACCGTAACCAGCCTGCTGCACTCGGAAACCCGCGTGGCTTCCAAAATCAAGCGCGATGGCACCATTGGCACCATCCGCTGGCTGGGCGATGACCCTACGCACGCCCTGCTCGACAACGTGCTGCGTGAAACCAAGCTCGTGAAGGGCGATACGGTGATGACTTCCAGCTACAACTCGGTATTCCCGGAGGGTATTTTCATCGGTACTATCGATTCCTTCGTGAAGGAAGCCGATAAGAACTTCTGGACCATTCGGGTGAAGCTGGGTATCAATTTCTCCAACCTGAGCTACGTATACGTCGTGACCAACCGCCAGAAAGCGGAACGCGACACGCTGGAGGCCCGCACGTTGCGGCCGTTGCCTGCCGCCACCCCAACCGCCACCCCGGCTGCGGCCCCGAAAGGAGGGAAGCGCCCATGAGCGGTTTGCGGGACATTATTGTGCAGCTGTTTCGCTTCGGGCTCTACGCCGGCGTGCACGTGCTGCTGATTAGCCGGCTGGTGCTGTTCGACCTGGGCTGGTGCTTTCTGTACCTGGGTTTTCTGCTGTTTCTGCCGCTGCGCACGCCCATTGTGGTGCAACTGCTGCTAAGCTTCGGCATGGGCCTGACGATGGATATTTTCTACGACACCGGCGGGCTGCACGCGGCGGCGGCCGTGCTGCTGGGCTTTCTGCGGCCGTGGGTGCTGCGCATCCTCACCCCGCGCGATGGCTACGACAGCGGCGATACCGTGAACGTGCACCAAATGGGCTGGCAGTGGTTCGGGGTGTACCTGCTGCTGCTGGTGGTGCTGCACCACACCGCGTTTTTCGTGCTGGAGCTGGGCAGCTTCCGGCATTTCGGCACCACCTTGGGGAAAATCCTGGTGAGTGCACTCTTTACCAGTGTCGCGCTGTTGATAATTCAGCTGCTGTTTTACCCAGTGCGAAGAGGCAGGAGTTAAGGGTGTCATGCAGCGCTTAGCGAAGCATTTTTACCGTAGTCACTAATCCTGTCGATTGAATTGCGTTGCGCGGTAACAATGCTTCGCTACGCGTTGCATGACGGCCATTTCTTTATCGGTGCTATTCAGTTTCTAATATCCAATGCAATATCTCGAAGGCCGCAAATACGTCGTGCAGGGCATTTTCCTGATAGTGGCCCTCATCTTCCTGACGCGGCTGTTTTTCATGCAGGTACTCGATGGTACCTATAAGCTGGCGGCCGATAAAAACACGCTCCAGCGCATCGTGCAGATTCCGTATCGGGGGCTGATTTACGACCGCAAAAACCAGCTGCTGGTGCAGAACACGCCCGTGTACGACCTGATGGTCGTGCCCCGCGAAGTGAAGCAGCTCGACTCGGCCCGCTTCTGCGAGCTGCTCCAGATTCCGCTCGAAGGGCTGCGCGTGAGCCTCAAGGCCGCGAAGAAATACTCGCGCATCAAGCCCTCGCCGGTGGTGCAAAACCTCACCACGCCCGACCTGGCGGCCATTTCCGACCGGCTGGCCGACTTCCCGGGCTTCCGCATCCAGGCGCGCATGGCGCGGGCCTACCGCACGCCCAACCTGGCCCACGCCCTGGGCTATGTGGGCGCCATCACGCCGGCCTTTATGGAGAAGCCGCGCTACGCCAAGTACCAGGCCGGCGAAAACGTGGGTATTTCGGGCCTGGAAGCCTACTACGAGGATACGCTGATGGGCCGGCGTGGCGTGCAGTACAAGATGGTGAACGTGCGCGGCATCGAGAAGGGCAAGTTTCGAAGCGGCGAGTTCGATACGCTTTCGGTGGCCGGGCAGGACTTGCACCTGAGCATCGACGCCGAATTGCAGGCCTACGGCGAGAAGCTGCTGGCCGGCCGGCGCGGCTCCATCGTGGCCATCGACCCGAAATCGGGCGAAATCCTCGCCTTTGTGTCGGTGCCCAATTACACGCCGCAGCTGCTCACGGGCAAGGGCGCGGGCAACCGCTACATGGCCCTGCTCAACAACCCCGACCGCCCGCTCTTCGACCGCCCGCTGATGGCGACCTACCCGCCCGGCTCGGTGTTTAAGCTGGTGAATGAGCTGGTAGCCTTGCAATTAGGTGTGGTAACGCCGAGCACTAGTTTCGAGTGCAACCAGAAGCTGGTGCGCTGCACCCACCGCCACGAGGCCCCGCGCAACGTGAGCATCGCCATCAAGCAGAGTTGCAACCCGTATTTCTACCAGGTGTTGCGGGCGGCGGTGGTGCGCGGGCAGGCCCCCAACAAGTACGCCGACGCGCACATCGGCTTGGCGCAGTGGCAGAAAATGGTGAAGTCCTTCGGCCTGGGCGAAAAGCTGGGCGTGGACATGAGCCAGGAAAAGCGCGGCCTGATTCCGTCACCGGAGTTTTACGACAAGAAATTCTTCAACAAAAAGGAGAACCGGCAGCACCGCTGGAGCTTCCGCAACGTGTATTCGCTGGCCATCGGACAGGGCGAAATCGGTATTACGGGCCTGCAAATGGCCAACGTGCTGGCTACGATTGCCAACCGGGGCTGGTACATCACGCCGCATTTCGTGCGCAGTATTGGCCAAGGCGGCCCGTTGCCGCAGTTCCGTCAGCGGCACTTTACCGACGTCGATACGTCGCTGTTTAAGTACATCATCCCGGGCATGCAGCAGGTAGTGGATGGCAACGGCGGCACCGGTGAGCTGGCCTCGCTGGCGCAGTACGGTATTTCGGTGGCCGGCAAAACTGGTACCGTGCAAAACCCCCACGGCTTCGACCACGCTACTTTCGCCGCCTTCGCCCCGGCCAACGACCCTAAAATTGCCATTGCCGTGTTCATCGAGAACTCGGGTTTTGGGGGTACCAGCGCCGCCCCGGCGGCGGGCCTGATGATTGAGAAATACCTGCGCGGCAAAGTGGCCCCCTACCGCCACCGCATGGAAGACTGGATTATGTACGGCGACTTCACCAAGAAGCTGCACGGCATGTAGGGCTTTTTGAAGTTACAAAGGTCGTCATGCAGCGCATAGCGAAGCATCTTTACCTTGATAGTAACTGATTGCGTTGAGCGGTAAAGATGCTTCGCTATGCGCTGCATGACGACCTTTCTACATGGTGTTCTTTTACCGAACAGTACCCAACAATCCGCCGCCCGGCCAAGTTGTAGCACCTCCCGAATCAACTAAATAGACACATGGAATCCCTCCAAGGAAAAGTTGCCCTCGTAACGGGCGCGGGCAAAGGCATCGGCCGCGCCGTGGCCCTGGCCCTGGCCGCCGAAGGCGTGCACGTGGGCCTGCTGGCCCGCACCGACAGCGACCTGCAAGCCCTCGCCACCGAAATCAAAGCCGCCGGCGGCACCGTGGCGACCGTAGTGGCCGACGTAGCCGACCGCGCCGCCGTGGAAGCAGCTGCCACCAAAATCCACGACGAGTTGGGGCCGATTGATATTCTCATCAACAACGCCGGCATCGGCAGCTTCGCCAAGTTTCTGGAGATGGAACCCGAGCAGTGGGAGCACATTATCCAGGTGAATCTGATGGGGACGTACTACGTAACCCGCGCCGTGCTGCCGGTGATGATTGCGCGTCAGACCGGCGACATCATCAATATTTCCAGCACTTCCGGCCTGCGGGCCAGCGCCGGCAGCAGTGCCTACAGCGCGTCCAAATTTGCCATCATGGGCCTCACCGAGGCGCTGATGCAGGAGGTGCGCAAGCACAACATCCGCGTGTCGGCCCTCACGCCGAGCACCGTGGCCACGCCCCTGGCCATGAATAACAACCTCACCGACGGCAACCCCGACAAAGTGATGCAGCCCGAGGATTTGGCCGAATTCATGGTGTCGCAGCTCAAGCTGAACCGCCGCATTTTCATCAAAGAGGCGGGCATGTGGTCGACGAATCCGTAGCGGATTATAGAAGCTGGAATGATTAAAAGAAGCCCCCGCAGCAGGAGTTGCGGGGGCCTTTTTGTGCGCTATATGCCTAGTTGTTAGTTGTTGAGAACGGTGCAGGCACTCGTACAAACCTGACGGGCACGTCCGGCTACTCAAGGCTGCGGGCATCATTCCACTGCTACCCGGCTCCGAAACTGTTGGCCGGCCGCGTCGGAGAGCAGCAGCAGGTAGAGGCCGGGCGGGAGGCCGGCCACCGATACGGTGGCCTGATGGCCAACCGCCCGCAAGCTGTTCATTACGCGCACCTGCTGATTCAGGGAGTTGAAGATGCGCACCATTGCCGGGCCAGCTCGCATGGCCGGCGAGCGAACGGCTACTTCGTCGTGGGCTGGGTTGGGCCAGGTATCCAGGAGGGTGGCCACGGGCGCGGCGGCCGGGCGCACGGCCAACGGGGCGGTTTCTAAGGTTACGGCCACCATGAAACGGCCGAGGGTTTTAATTTCGTGGGGCCTTTTCAGGCCCGTTAGGGCCGAGTCGCCGGGCACGGAATAATAGGCTGAATCGCGGGCCGGCGATTCGGGCTGCGTGGCCAGCGGATAGTAAAACTGGCCAGGGCTGATGGGCCGGGTCTGGGCCAGGCCCGCGAAAAAGGCGCGGCCCGTTGTGCGGGCTGGCACCAGCAGCGGCATTGTTAGCCAAGCTCCGCTTAGCGTGGCGTTCAACACCACGTCGGCAGAGCGGCCCAGCAGGCGGCCCTGCTCATCCAGCACCACGCCGAAAATGGTGTTGCCGGGGCTGATAGCGCTGGGCAGCCGGATGCGTACGGCGCTCACCAGGGCCGGTTCCCGCTGCGGAAACCGGCACAGCAGGCTGCCGCTGGGAGCCTGTGTGGTGTTGAAGCCGACGCTGCCCGTGCCGGTGGCCGCGTTGGGAAATCCCGTTACGTAGCTCAGTTCCCGCAGGGTGCTCCAAGTCGAGCCCGGGCGAGCATCGTTGGCGGGGTTCTGGTCGGTGGCATTCACCCGCACCTCGTAACGGACGTGCGTATTGGTCGTGCCGGTAGCTAGGCTCAGGCCGGGCAGCAGTACGGTGGCCTCGGTATTGGGGGCCAGGCTGGGCAGCAGCACCGTAACGGCTTGCCCGGTCCCGGCGGTCGGCGTAAACGTAACCGGGATATTGGTGAGCGCCTGGGTGCCCAGGTTACGGATAACGGCCTGCACCGGAAACGGCACCACGGCCGTTTGCCGCGCCAGCTCGCCGGGACCGTACACGCGCACCACGGCCGCATCGCGGGCCAGGCTGGGGGTGCCCAGTCGCAGCACGGGCCGGTAGGCGCTCAGGTCGGTGAGCTGGCTGGGGAAGCCGCTGCTGCTCGTGGCCCCGTGCCAGCTCTGGCTAAGCCGTGCGTCGCAGGCATAAGTGCCCGAGCTACTGGCCGGCGCGGCGGTTTCCCACTCAAAAGCCAGGTATAAGCCCCCACCCGAGTACAGAAAGGGCGTGGTAAAAGCCACGTCGTACCACCCCGCCCCGGCCGGAATGGTCAGTGGCCCGTTGTATACCTGCTGAAAAGCCACTGGGCTGGTTAGCAAGGTATTCCAGTCGTTGGCCAGCAGAAAATTTGGGTGGGTGGTGTTCACCAGCCACAGCCGCAGAGTGCCTGTGGCCCCGGCCGGGGCACTGGCCGCCGTGCGAATCTCGAAGCCCAGCGACACGAGCGACGTGCCCGCCGCCAGCCCCTGCACGTCGGCGGGTGGGTATACTATCGCCGCCCGCTGAAACCGCTGCGAGGGGTCCGGGGCGCGGCTTAGGGCCGAGCCATTGGTGAAGCCCGTGGCCGGCACCAGCACGGTAGGCCCGGTGGGCTGCGCCCGGACGCTAAAAAACAGGCTGGCCAGGAGCCAGGTAGTGAGGAAAGAAAGGAGGCGCATAACGAAATGAGTAGGCGTTGAAGATGTTACATCGGGAAGAATTCAGGCCGCCCGCCCCCAATCCTTACCGGCTCAGCGTTACCACGCCGCGCTGCTGGCGGGGTTGGTTTTCGCAGTTCACGTAGCTGAGCTGATAGAAGTATTCGCCGGCGGCCTGCCCGGTACCGGTCCAGGGCTGAGCGGGGTCGGGGCTGTCGTACACGAGCTGGCCCCAGCGGCTGAACACGCGCAGGCGGTAACCGGCCAGCGGGCCGCGCACCGGCACGAAGGCCTCGTTGAGGCCATCGCCGTTGGGCGTGAAGATGGTGGCCCCGGTGAAGTCCGCCGCCGAGGGCGCAATTTCCACCTCGCGGCGCAGCACCGGCCCGGCGGGCAGCGTGAGGCTGACCGAGTAGCGCCCGGCGCGGGCGTAGCGGTGGGCCACCGTCTGGCGGCCCTGCGCGGCATTGGCCGCCCCGCTGCCGGGGTCGCCAAAATCCCAGCGCAGGCCCGCCGCCGGCCCCGCGCTGCTGGCCCAGAACGCCACCGAATCGGTTGGGCAGCCCACCCCCGCGTTCAGCGCGGGCAAGGCGTAGAGCAGGTTGGTAATCACGTTGGGCAGGAAAATAGGCCATTGTCCAGGCAGGTGCGCGTAGCCTTCAGGCTCAAAGCCGCAGCCTGCCCCCACCGCATTGGGCCGGCGGACGATGGCCGACGACAGCGCCCGGTACACTTTGTAACCTGGATTTGGATTGCGGCGGTAAAATCCATCGGCCCACAGAGTGCCATCGGGAGCCAGTTGCAGCGAATAGGTGACTATATGAGGGTAATCGTTGGTGAGCGTGGGCACGTTCGACACCCAATAGCGCGACTGCGCGATGGCGGCGGACGTGGGTTGAGTCAGGTCGAACTGGTAAATTTCGGTGCCCCTGGGTTGGGGGTTGGCGGCCGACTTCGGGTATTCGACCACGTAGAGCAGGTGTGAATCGGGGGAGAAGGAGGTAGATAATATCAGTCCGCCGCCAATGGGCCGGGTGCCCGGCCCCTGCACTCCCAGGTAATTCGGAATGAGTGTGGCGTAGATGATTTGCTCCTGCGATACCTCGCCCGTGGCTGGGTCGAAGACATAGGTAGCTACGCCACTGCGGGCCGTGCCGTCGGGGGCGTAGTATTGCACTCCGCAGGCCAAGTGCCGCCCGTCGGGCGCTACTTTCAGGCCATTGTCCTGGGGGCTTGGAAACCGGGCCGTGCCTGTCAGGGAGCGCACCGGTTCGGGAGCTACGCCCTGCGCCGATACCCGAAATGCCTGGAAGCCGCGCGTGTCCTCGTCGCGGGTCAGCACCCAGAAGTCGCGGTTGTTGGCGTGGCGCACAGCCGTTACGCGGGGTAGGTTGGTTGACGCTACGAATACGTCGCGCTTAGCAGTTACGTCGCCGTAACCGCCGTTCAAGTGCATATCCACCACGGCATAGCTAAGGTGGCGCGTACTAACCGGGATGGCTGCGGTGCTGGGCATGCGCCAGTAAAAAACGTAGTACAACCCATTGAGGGCGGGAATGATAACCGTGGGTTGTTCTGTAATGAGACTGGCTCCGTACCCAGCGATAAGACTACCATCGCTCGGCATAGAATGTAAGTCGCCGTTAGGCATCACCTTGCTTCGGCGGTCTCTGATAATCATGCCGTTGCTATGAAATAGCAGATTTCCCGCGTCATCGCTGATAGTAGCTGCCCCGATACTAAGAAAATGTGAATTTCCAGTTCCATACCACGTATCGTAATTCAACGGCAGCGAGGGACCATTAGCGGTAAAATTGATTCGGCTGCCAGTAGTCACGCTATCGGCGCTTCCACCCAGGCTCACGCCTAAGCCATAGCCAAAACACCAAGTGTTGGCCTCGTTTTGCGCGAATCCTGGCAAAACAGCCAAATTTGCCAAGAGCAAGAGGAGTATATATTTCATTGCCAGCGGAATATAAAAAGTCCAACCTGCTGGATAACACGATATGATGCCATCCAACAGGTTGAATATTATATTATTATGTAGTTATTCTCTGGAAATACGGCTCGTCATGACCGATTTACCGTCATAAAGCTGCACCTCATAAATGCCCGGCGGCAATGCCTTGATGTTGAAGGTAGTCAGCTCGCGGCCCGCCGGCCGAACAATTTCCAGCACGGTACGGCCCTGCACATCGCGCACTTTCACCCACTCATAGGATACGGTTTTACCCTCAGCAGTTGCAATGGCAACATCGCCCGAACTTGGGTTCGGGTACAGCGCTGGGCGCGGCGCATCCGGAATACGACACAGGACCGCGTAGTTTGGTACGAAGTCATAAGTACAGTTCAGATACCGCGAAGGGTCGCATTCATCCTGCACCAGCAGCTCCAGGCGGATGTTGGTGACCCCGCCACTCAGCGTGAGGCGGGCACTCGGCACGCCATTAGTGGTAGGGCCTTAGTTAAAGACAACCGTGCCATTCCCGAGGCTGTAAGCATCCGTGATGATTAGCCTGAAACCCGGAGCCGGGGTGGTAAAGCTGACCAGACCGGAAATACCAACGCACCAGCCGCCCGCTGGCTGCACGATGCCCGAGGCCGGGCAACTCAGCGGCTGCGGCCCCACGCTGAACGTGCGGGAATACGCCACGCTCTGGCCATTGCATGCATTCGCCTCGCGCACCGCCGTAATGGTAACCGGGCCAGCATTCGGCGTGTAAAAGGCAACAGCGCCTTGAGTGGATGACTTGGTTGTTATCCCGCTCAGGAAAGCGGCCCCATTGCCTTGAATGCTCCAGGAGTAAAAGCCCGTATTGTCGCCTCCCGTGAAAGCGGTAGCCGTTTTAGGGTCGGCTGCCGTGTTGACGCAGGACTCCCGGGTAATGGTGATGTTGTCGGCCGCCGCCGGGGCCGGAGCTAGGGCCAGCGTCAGGCTGATGGGGGGGCTGGTAGCTGGGGCGCAGCTGCTCGCACTATTATTTGCCCGGGCCGTAACGGTGATGGAATTGGCCATGGGAGAGGTGTTGGCCAGATTGAGGGTCACCGTGGCGTTGTTGCCGCCGGTACCGCTGATGGTGGCCCCGTTGGTGGCATTCCAGCTATAGCTGGTCGCGTCGAAGACAGTGCCTGCGCTCAGGGTGTAGGACTGCCCATTGCGACACAGGGGGGCCGTGCCGCCGCTCAGGGTGATGCCGGTGGGCTGCTGCCCGTAATATTGCACGTTCACGTCGTCCTCTTTATCGCGGAAGAAGGGGTCCCAGCTACCGCACGAGCAACTGTAGCCCTTATACTTCACATTGACGCCCACAATCCGCTCGCCAACGCTGGCGGTACTGCTCGACCCATAATTACCGAAATTGAGCGGTTGCGAATTGGGGTCCTGATTGAGGTCTTTATTAAAATTCGAGGGACTACCGCTAGGTACTACGTCGAACATATAGAACCGGGCCACGGTATGCGCCGACCCATAAGTGTACCAGCTTTCCCGGTACACGTGATTGGCAGCCGTGGTGTATTCCAGCGTCCAGACGTAGTAGCGGTAGTTGTTGGAATTGTAGAAGTTGCCGATGCAATAGGCATCAAACTCGAATTCGTGGAGCTGGCTGGAAGGGGGCGTATAGCCCCCGGCTGCTACGGTGTTGGGGCAGAGGCTGATGGGGCTGACGCGACCCGGAGTAACATTGCCGTTGTTATTGACCTGTCCCCGGTACCATACTTCCCAGCTCGGGCAGATAGAAGCACGCTCTTGGTCCGGATACACCACCATGTTGCCCAGAATGGTGGCGGCAGCATCCTCGTTGGACTTGAGCAGCTGCACGAGGCCCCGCGAGACTTTGTCCCAGGTAATGGTTACCTCATTGCTTTCGGCCGAAATGTTGCCATTCGGAATCAGCGCGATGGGGGTGCCGTTGATAGCCGCAGCGCCCTCAACGTGCCAGCTGGCCCCGCGCAACTCTTCGAAATGGTGTTGGTAGGTAACCGGCTTCCCCGATACGGGAAACTGCTCCCCCGTTATGGGTTCGGTAGCACCGCCACTAGCTGGCACCGGGCTGCCCTGGCCACGGCTAACGACCGTGTTGAAGAGCATTAGCCAGGCAAACAACAGAAAATGGTACCCCCCCCAAGATTTTTTTAGCTTTTTTCATAGTTAAAAAGGTAGGTTAGTGAATGGATTCGCGCTACCCCGTACTTCCGCATCGCCGACGCGGACGGTACTCGGAGCCTGGCCGCTGCCTGAACGGCGCGGCTGCCGATACCAAATCAGGGTGCCGCGCGGCGCAAACGCCCGCCCACGGCTTCACGGCGCGACAGCAGGAATTTACAACCGCTTAAAAGGCACGTCCTGAATCGGATACGACTTCCAGTCCCAGAAATCGAAGTGCCACCACTCGGCCGGCAGCACCGTGAAACCGTGGGCTGCCAGGCGGGCGTGCAGCAGGTCGCGGGCGGTACGCTGGGCCGGAGTGCCGCCCGCGTAGGCCACATAGGAGCGCGGGCTCATTTCATCGTAAGCGCCGGGCATTTGAATTTCGCGGCCGGTGGCGAGGTCGCAGAGCGTGAGGTCCACCGCGCAGCCGCGGTTGTGGCGCGAGCCTTGGCGCGGGTTGGCCACGAACTCCTTTTGGGCGGCCGGCGTGTGGTCCCACATCTGTTTGCTGATGCGCCAGGGGCGGTAGCCGTCGAACACCAGCAGGCCGTAGCCCAGCAGCTTTAGCTCGGCCTGCACCTGGGCCAGGGCCTCGGCGGCGGGGCGCTGCAAAAACGCCCGCGCTTGTGGGTACAGCACCCGGCCCATGAAATTGTGCGGGGTCGCGTAGCGGATGTCCAGCCGCAGGCCGGGCACGATGCGCGTCAGCTCCACCAGCTCGCTGGGGCGGAAGGGGCCGGCCTCGTGCGGCGGCCGCGCCGCGCAACTGCCCAGCAGGCTGAAGCCGCACAGGAGCCACAGCCGGCGCAGCAAGGCGGAGCGGGTTTTCATCGGATGAAGAAACATGGAGATTCCAGCTTAACCAGCCAACGCATTGAACGGAGCTGCTCGCGGGCTGCAAAAAAACGAACGGCTTGCCACTTATTATTTAACCAGAAATTAAGCGAGGCCTAAGCGAAGCTTAAGCTGCCCGGGCGTTTAAAGCGGATTGCGGTCGACCATCCGGTTGCCCGGTTAGCTGCTGGCTCTTTTCGGGGTCCGACTATGCCAGCAACTTCAGCCGTTCTAAGCGGCGGACGGGCAGGAGGCCGGCTCGCTGAATTTCTTGTCTTTTTCTATTACTTATTGCCCCTTTCTTATGCGTGATACCGCTGCTAATCCCTCGGGCAGCGAAGCCCTGCGGTTTGCGTTAGCGGAGCTGCTGGGCACGTGCTTCCTGGCGCTGGCCGCCCTCGCGGTTCCGGCCCCGCTCATGCCTATTGCGGTGGCGCTCACGCTGCTGGAAGACGACCCCGCCGACGCACCCAAGCCCCGGGCGGCCGCCGCTAAATAGCCGCCAACCCAGTACCTGGCCGATGCGCCGAGAAAGAATCGGGGACAACACAGTAACTTTCCGGGGCCTTGTTTCTTTTGCTTCAGAATGAGCGGAACCTAACGGCAGCAGCCCCGC
>JALYUH010000312.1 GCA_030853985.1 Bacteroidota bacterium
CTGCCCGTAGTGCCGCTGTAGGCCACGCCCACCTGCACCGCCAGGCGCGGGCGCAGCTGGTAGCCGGCCACGAGTTGCAGCGGCACCCGCACGCTGCTGCGGTTGGCCAGCGAGAGGCCGCCCAGCGGCTGGTAGTAGCTGCTGTAGGCTGCCAGGCCCACAAAGAAGCGGGGCGCGGCCAGGCCCGGTAGGGCGGCCGGGGCGGCCGGGGCCGTCTGGGCGCGGGCGGGGAAGGCGGCGGCGGCGAGTAGGCCGCTGAGGGCGAGAAATGAAAAACGCATGGAAAGAAAAGCTGAAGTGGAACGCTGGTAAGAGACGGCCGCCCGCCGGAGCGTTGCATGGCCCGGCAACAAGCAGCAGCCCCGGGCGGCGGTCGGGCCGGTAGTGGCCCGTCGCCCGGCCCCGGCGCTTCATCCGCTTCATCCGACGCTTCGGGAACACCCATTTTCGCCGGCCCCGGCCGGCGGCCACCTTTGAATCATCAACCACGGCAAATCAATCTTCACCTTCACCCCAAGTTCCAATCCCATGAAAACCCTCGTTCTCACCCTCGCTCTCGCCGCCGCTGCCCTCACCGCCAGCGCCCAAACGCAACCCGCCGCCGCGCCCGCTGCCAAAGCCACTACGGCCGCCGCGCCCGCCGCCGCCGATGCCTACACCACGATGATGAGCGCCACCATCACCGAGCTGATGAGCACCGGCGACCCCGTGGCCCTCAAGGCCGTGGCCGCCAAGCTGGAGCGCGCCGCCACCGTGGCCCCCGCCGACTGGCTGCCCCGCTACTACCAGGCCTATGCGTTGGTCATCAGCGTGTTTCAGAGCAAGGAAGACGGCGACGCCAAAGACAAAACCCTCGACCAGGCCGAAGCCGCCCTCGCCCAGGCCCGCCAGCTGCACGGCGATGCCTCTGAGCTACTCACGCTGCAGGCCTACGCCTACCAGGCCCGCCTGGGGGTGTCGCCCATGGCCCGCGCGCAGCAGTACTCCGAAATGGTGGGCGAAGCCGTGGCCCAGGCCCAGGCCCTGAACCCCGCCAACCCGCGCTCCTACCTCGTGGAGGCCAACCAGGTGATGCACACCCCCAAGATGTTCGGCGGCGGCCCCGAGGCGGCCAAGCCGCTCTACGAGCAGGCCCAGGCCAAATTTGCCGCCTTCGTGCCCGCTGGCCCGCTCATGCCCAACTGGGGCCAGCGCCAGCTCCAGGGCCACCTGAAGCAGTACGAAACGCCCGCCACGGCCGCCAAGTAGGGGCGTAGGGGCGGGGCCTGCTCCCACCCGGACGGTCGTACCGTGGCAGGCGCTGTTCAACGACCGGGCGGGGACAGCCCCCGCCCCTACAGCATACCAGCCTGATGCGCATTCTCACCCCAGCCCCGTACTTTGATGGAAACTTCTCTGCCTGTCGCCGTGGCCCTGCCTCATTCTTCCGTTTCTGCCGAAGGCCAGCCCTGGGTGACCACCACCGAGCCGTCGCAGCTGCGTGGCATCTGGGAGCGGCGCTGGTGGATACTGCTGGGCACGGCCGGCTTCGCGCTGTCCAACGAGCATCAGCCCTGGCTGCACCCGGTCGACTACGGCATCAGCTTCGCGATTTCGCTGGCGTATTTCGTGGGGCTGTGGCTGGCCAACGGCTACACCTCCGACTGGCTGAACCACCGCATGGGCTGGACCGAGCGGCCCGTGCGCCGGCTGCTGCTCACGGTGGGGGCCTCGCTGCTGGCCTCGCTAGTGGTGATTCTGGTCATTGGCGAGGCCATGACGATGCTGCTGTGGCACAAGTCGCCGCTGTTCATTTTCCAGCACAACGTGGCCGGCCAGATGGTGGCTCCGCTGGTGATGACCGTGATTGTGTCGCTGTTCATGCACTCGCGCTCCTTTCTGCTGGGCTGGCGCGAGGCCACGGTGCGCGTCGAACGCCTCGAAAAGGAAACCGCCGTGGCCCGCCTCGACTCGCTGCGCCGGCAGGTGGACCCGCACTTCCTGTTCAACTCGCTGAACGCGCTGACTTCGCTGGTGGAGGAAAACGACCCCGCCCGGGCCGTGCGCTTCATTCGCCAGCTCGCGCAGGTGTACCGCTACGTGCTCGACAGCGAAAGCCAGGAGCTGGTGCCGCTGGCCGATGAAATTGCCTTCGCCGAAAGCTACCTCTACCTCCAGAAAACCCGCCTCGGCGACGCCCTGGCCGTGGAAATGAACTTGCCGCCCGCCGCCGTGGCCCCGTACTACGTGCCCCCGCTGGCCCTGCAGCTGCTGCTCGAAAACGTGGTGAAGCACAACGCCGCCTACCAAACCGACCCGCTGCACCTGCGCGTAACCCTCGACCAGGCCGCCCACACCCTGACGGTGCGCAACACCCGCCGCCCGCGCCGGCTGGCCTCGGGCGAGTCGTCGGGCCGGGGGCTGGCCAACCTGGCCGCCCGCTACGCCTTCCTCACGGATAAGCCGCTGGCTTTCGGGGAGCGGGCCGGCGAGTTTGTGGTAACGCTGCCGCTTTTAGTCATTTAACAATTAACATGTATCATTTAACAATTAACATGTATCATTTAACACCCGGTAGGTTTGCAGCGGCGCCATGGTAGCTGCCGGGTGAGTGCACGCTTGGCTGTTGAATGTTAAATGATAATTGTTAAATGAAACTCACCGCCCTCATCGTCGAAGACGAACCCCTGGCCGCCCGCCGCCTGGCCGATATGCTGGCCCGCCAGCCCGAGCCGCTCGAAATTCTCGGCACCGCCGAATCGGTGGCGCAGGCCGTGGCGCTGCTGCGCGAAATGGCCCCCGACGTGCTGTTTCTCGACATCAACCTGGCCGATGGGCTGAGCTTTGCCATTTTCGAGCAGGTGGCCGTGCGCTGCCCGGTCATCTTTACCACCGCCTACGACCAGTACGCCCTGCAAGCCTTCAAGGTGAACAGCGTGGACTACCTGCTCAAGCCCATTGATGCCGACGAGCTGGCCGCCGCCGTGGCCAAGCTGCGCCAGCGCCTGCCCGCCGCGCCGGCCGCCGCGCCAGCCTTCGACCCTGCGCTGCTGGCCCAGCTCGTGCAGCAGATGCAGCAGCGCGCCGCGCCCGCCGCCCCCTACAAAACCCAGTTTGTGGTGCGCGTGGGCGAGCACCTGAAAGTGGTGCCGCTGGACCAGATTGCCTACTTCTTCAGCCTCGAAAAAGCCACTTTTCTGCAAACCGCCGAGGGCCGCAAATTCGTGGTCGACTACACGATGGACCAGCTCGAAACCCTGCTCGACCCGCGCCGCTTCTTCCGCCTCAACCGCGCCTACCTGGCCCAGCAGTCGGCCATTCAAGACATCATCTCCTACACCAACTCGCGCCTGCAAACCGTGCTCAAACCCGTCGCGCCCGATGCCCAGGTGCTGGTGAGCCGCGAAAAGGTGAGCGTGTTTAAGAGCTGGCTGGATAGGTAGCCGCGAAACAGGCCGGGGCCCGGTACGCCACGAGGCCCCTGAGCGGGGTAGAAAATAGTTGTTGGCCAACAGCCGGACTTCACGGAGCACACATGTAGGCGCGGCGTAAATTGGGCTTGAATCTAGCCGTGGCCAAACCGCACCTTGCCCGGTGCGCAGTTGCGCGCCTGTTTCCTCCTTTCACTCCCTCCCTCACTGTTTTTATGCCCAACTTTTTCGCTTCCGCGCTGGGGGCTGCTACCCCGCGCGCCCGCCAGCGTGGCCTGGCTTTATTAATGGGGCTGCTGCTCGCGGGTGGCGGGGCCGCCCAGGCCCAGCGCCTGGCCGCTGGCGCCGACCAAACCCTGGTGCTGCACCCCGATGGCAAATTGTGGGCCTCGGGCGGCAATGCCTACGGCGACCTGGGCGATGGCTCCGCCCAGGTGCAGGCGCAGCCCGTGCCGGTCGGCTCGGCTACCTGGCAGCTGGTGGCAGCCGGCTCCCAATACAATTCGGCCGCTATTCGCACCGATGGCACCCTTTGGGTATGGGGCAATAATTCCTACGGCCAGCTCGGCAACGGCACTACGCTGGCCCGCTACCAGCCCGTGCAGGTGAACCCCGGCACTACCTGGCAGCGCGTCGCGCTGGGCAACGGGCACACCGTGGCTATTCTGGCCGATGGCACGCTCTGGGCCTGGGGTTCCAACTACAAGGGGCAGTTGGGCGACGGCACCACCACCGACCACGGCACGCCCGAGCAAATCGGCACGGCGTCCAACTGGCAGTCCGTGAGCGCCTACCTGACCAGCACCATGGCCGTGCGCACCGACGGCACGCTCTGGGCCTGGGGCGATAACAACCGGGGCCAGCTCGGTGACGGCACCACCTCCCCGCATACGGTCCCGACCCAGGTTGGCAGCGCCACCACCTGGCGCAGTGTTGAAGTAGGAGTCTTCTGCACCGTGGCCGTGCGCACCGACGGCACGCTTTGGACTTGGGGGGCCAATTACAAGGGCCAGCTCGGCGATGGCACCACCACCGACCACCT
>JALYUH010000408.1 GCA_030853985.1 Bacteroidota bacterium
ATTTACTTGCGCGGTAGAGATGCTTCGGCTCCGCTCAGCATGACGTTCTTTTTTCCTCCTGATACTCGAATGACCGAACAAGAAGTAAACGCCCTCCTCGCCAAGCTACCGGTTCTGAAGGCCGAAATCGCCAAGGTCATCGTAGGCCAGGAAACGGTGCTCGATGAAGTGCTGGTAGCGCTACTGGCTGGCGGCCACGCCCTGCTCGAAGGAGTACCCGGCTTGGCCAAAACCCTGTTGGTGCGCACCCTGGCCGCCGCCACCGATTTGCCCTTTCGCCGCATCCAGTTCACTCCCGATTTGATGCCGACCGACATCCTCGGTACCGAGGTGCTGGAGGAAGACCACGGCACCGGCCACCGCTCGTTCAAGTTCAACCCCGGCCCCATTTTCGCCAGTTTAGTGCTGGCTGATGAGATAAACCGGACGCCGCCCAAAACCCAGGCCGCCCTACTGGAGGCCATGCAGGAAGGGCACGTTACCTACGCCGGGCAGGAGCACGCGCTGCCCAAGCCCTTCTTCCTGCTGGCCACCCAAAACCCCATTGAGCAGTCGGGCACCTATCCGCTGCCCGAGGCCCAGCTCGACCGGTTTTTGCTGTACGTGCGCATCGGCTATCCCACGGCCGAGGAGGAGCTGGCGGTGCTGCGCGGCACTACTGGCGCGGCCGCCCAGGCGGTGCAGCCCGTGCTGGGCGGGGCCGATATCCGGGCGTTGCAGGCGCTGGTGCGGCAAGTGAGCCTGAGCCCCGAGCTCATGGATTTTGTGAACCGGCTGGTGCGGGCCACCCGCCCGGCCACGTCGGAGGTGAAGTTCATAAAAGACTACGGGCGCTGGGGCGCGGGGCCGCGCGCCGGGCAGGCGCTGATACTGTGCGCGAAGGCGCGGGCGCTGCTGCACGGCCGCTTCGCCGCCACACTGGAAGATATTCGCACGCTGGCCCCGCCGGTACTGCGGCACCGGGTACTGCTGAATTTCAACGCGGAGGCGGAAAATATTACGCCCGACGACGCCGTGTCGGAATTGCTGAAAGCGGTGGCGGTGGGTTGAAGTAAAGATTGTGAATTAAAAATTGAAAGTTGGAGAGAAGTAGTGAGCTATAGCATGACAGAAGTAAAAGAGATGGCACCGAAAGGAAGCCTAATTTTTAATTCATAATTTTTAATTCATAATTATAATTGCTCACCCCCGAACTCCTGCACGGTTTGCGCAACCTCTCCCTCGCTGCCCGGCAAGCGGCCGAGGGCTTCCTCAACGGCGCGCACGCCAGCCGGCGGCACGGCGCGGGCATGGAGTTCAGCCAGTACCGCCCCTACCAGCCCGGCGACGACCTGCGCCGCCTCGACTGGCGGCTGGCGGCCCGTTCGGACCGCTACTATTTGCGCGAGTCGGAAATTGACACCAGCCTGACGGTGCACCTGCTGCTCGACGCCAGCGCCAGCATGAACCACCGCGACGACAACGGCCTCACCAAGCTCGACTACGCCCGGCTGCTGCTCGGCGCGCTGGCCTACCTGGCCACGCAGCAGGGCGATGCCGTGGGCCTTAGCATTCTTAGCCCCGGTGGCCTGCGCCACTTCGCGCCCCGTGCCGATACCCGCCAGCTGCCCCGCCTCTACCACGCCCTGGAAACGGCCGAAGCCGCCGGCCACTTCCCCGCGCCCGAAACGCTGGCCCCGCTCACGGCCCGGCGGCAGCGCGCTCTCACGGTGTGCGTGAGCGATTTGTATGAGGAAGGCAGCGAAATCAACGCCCTGCTCACGCGCCTACGCGCCACCAGCGGCGACGTACTGCTGCTGCACCTGATGGCGCACAACGAGCTGGAATTCACCTATCAGGGAGCCGTCACGTTTCGGGATTTGGAAACCGGCCAGACCCTGCAAATCGATGCCGGCCCGCAGCGTGCCGCCTACCAGCAGCAGCTGCAGACGTGGCTGCGCACCACGGCGCAGCAGACCCGTCGCCAGGGGTTCGACTACCATCTACTGGATACCGCGCAACCGCTGGATGCGGCGATGCGGGAGTTTTTGAGGCGGCGCAGGCTAATGGCCTGACCAGCCAACTTTATCCTTATTTCTTCGTCTGTTTCTGCGAATCTGATTTTGCCCGCACTTGTTTAGCCTACTTAATCCTGCCGCCCTGCTGGCCCTTTTGGGCTTGCTGGTGCCGGTAGCCATTCATCTTTGGAACCGCCGGCCGGGCCGCGAAATTGCGGTGGGCAGCCTGCGCTGGCTGGCCGCGGGTGCCAACCGCCGCCTACGCAACCTGAAACCAGAGCAGCTCTGGCTGCTGCTGCTGCGCGCCGCGCTGCTGGCCGTGCTGGCCGTGGCGGTGGCCGGGCCGGTGTGGCGCACGGCGTTACCCACCAGCCGCGGCGTGGTGCTGTTGAGCGCCGAGGCCGCCGGTTTGCCGGCACTAGCCGGGCAGCGGTCAACCATCGATTCGCTGCGCCGCCGAGGTTACGTGCTGCGCTGGCTGGCGTCCGGTTTCCCGCGGGTGTCGGGGGCCGGATGGCGGAAAATAAAGGCTGGCCAAGCGGGCGCGTCCGCCGATTCTATCGCGGCTTCAGCAACTGCTGGTTCGCGGGGCCAGGAATTTGCCTGGGCGCGGGTGCAGCAGGCCACTGCTACTTTTCCCGGCCAGCCGCTTTTGGTGCTGACAAGTGCCGCACTACGCCATTTTGGGGGCAGCCACCCGCCGCTGCCGGCGGCGGTGCGCTGGCAGGCGCTGCCCGATTCTACCACGGCGACCTGGCTGGGCGGGGCCGCGCTGGTGGGCGACAGCCTGCAACTACTCGTGGGCCGCAGCAGCGAAAACCGGACGATTTATCAGCGGAAAAAAATACTGAAGCCGCGCAACGGCCAACCGGGGCGGATAACTGGGCTGGGGCCGTTGGGCCTGCAGTCGAATAAAAAAGGAAGCGAATATCTGGTTGGCCGCCCCACGCGTGGTGGGCCAAATGCAGCCGACACCATCGCTATCAGCGCTACGCGAACCGTTATTGAAATCTACGCGACGCCAGCGTACGCAACCGATGCCCGCTACCTGGAAGCGGGCCTGCGGGCGGCAGCGGCTGGCCTTACGCCCCCGCCCCAACTGCGCCGGGTGACGCAGCGGCCGGCCCGCCTGCAAGCGGACTGGACTTTCTGGCTTTCGGATGAGCCACTCCCCCCCCATTGGCAGCAGGACGTGAAAACCAACGGTTTCCAACTCTGGCAGGAAGCTGCGGCGCCGGGAGTAGCGGATACCGCGCGCCTGGCTGCTGCCGAAGCAGGTGCGCCTGCGGTCAGGGTGTTTCGGCGCACTGGCCGCGCGGCTGAAGCTGGCCAGGAAACGGTTTGGGCCGATGGCCGCGGCCGGCCCATTCTCGCGCGCCAACGGCTGGGCCGGGGCAGCCTGTTCCAGCTGCATACCCGCCTGAACCCCATTTGGAGCGAGCTGGCCGACGACCCGCAGCTGCCCACGCGCCTGCTGGAGCTGCTGCAGCCCGAACCCAACGCCACCAGCAGCAACCAGCCCAGCCAGCTGGCCAGTATTGAGGCCGCGCACGACCGCCGGGCGCTGGCTCCGGCGCAGTTGTCGGGGGAGCCGGTTGTTTCGGCGGCTCCCCCCACGGCTTCCGCCGTTGCCGCACGCACGTTCCGCACCACCGATTTGCGCCCGTGGTTGGTGCTGCTGGCGGGGCTGCTGCTGTTGTTGGAACGCTTGCTGGCCCGGCGTCGGGAAAGCCTAAGCTTGCTGACTACTCCATGAAACAGGCTACGTACCCATTACCCACCACTGGCCTAGCCGACGCCCGCGAACTGCTTCGGGGCGTGGGGCAGCGCCTGGTGCTGCGCCGGGCGGCCACGGTGCTGCTGCCGACCCTGGCTGCCGCCGGCGCGCTGCTGGCTGGTGTGCAGCGTTGGCCCGGCGCTGGCCTGGGGCTGGCGCTATTTGGCGGGTTGATATTACTGCTCGCGGGCTGGCAGCTGTGGCCGCTGCGGCGGGTATCGTCCGCGACTATTGCACCCAAGCTCGACCGGCAGTTTCTCGAACTGGAAGACAGCACGGGCTTGCTTCTGCGCGATTCCGGAGAGCTGAATTTGCTGGAAATGCTGCAACAGCAGCGCGTGGCGAGCCAGCTGGCAGCCTTGCACACCGCCGAAACGCTCGCGCTGCCCGTCGATTTTCGCCCCGCCGGCTGGCTCACGAGTGGGCTGCTTCTGGCGGCGGCCCTGCTTTGGTGGTGGCCGGCTGGGCCGGGCCAACCGGCGCAACTCGCTCCGGTAGCGGTGCATTTTTCGGAGCCAATTAACCCCGCCAAGCCCGGCCAAGCGCCGCCGCGCATCAGCGAAACCACCTTGCGGGTAATGCCCCCAGCCTACACCCGGCTGGCGGCATTCGCGCCCGCGCAGGCCTCATTCCAATGCCCGCAGGGGGCGCGGGTGCGCTGGCAGGTCAGCGTGCAGCATGGCGCGGGCCAGCCAGCCCCGGTGCTGGAGCTGGGTACGCGGCGGCTGGCGTTGCGGCCGGTGGCCGGGCAGGCGGGCGCGTTTTTCATTGAGCAGGTGTTGGATGCCTCGGTGCTGTACCGGCTGCGTTATGCGGGCACGGTGTCGGACGACTACGCCATTGATGTGCGGCCCGACCTAGCCCCGGTGCTGCGCATCAGCACGCCCAAAGCCTACACGCTGGTGGCCGCCATCGGGCAGCGGCCGGAGGTGCCCATTCGGGCCACCGTGCGCGATGACTATGGCTTGAGCCGGGCCGAGCTGGTCATCACCGTGGCGCAGGGCCAGGGCGAGGCGGTGAAGTTTCGGGAGCTGCGGCGCGACTTGAGCGCGGGCCTGGGCGGGCCGCAAGCCAGCCTGGGCAGCTTGCTCAACCTCCCCAAACTGGGCCTCACGTATGGCGACGAGCTCTACTTCTACCTCACGGCCCGCGACAACCATGGCCACACCGCCCGCACCGATTCCTACCTCGTGCAATGGCAGGATACCGCCGTAGCCGACGGGGCCCTCGACCTGGGCATGGGCGTGAAAGTGGCCCCGGCCTACTTCCGCAGCCAGCGCCAGATTATCATCGACACCGACAAGCTGCTGGCCGAAAAACCGAAGCTCGACGCCGCCACCTTCGCCAGCCGGGCCAATGCGCTGGGCTTCGACCAGCAGAGCCTGCGCCTGCGCTACGGCAAGTTTCTGGGCGAAGAGTCGGAGGCCGGCATTGGGGCGCCCGCACCGCATTCGCCCATTGCCGAAGACGACGATGCGCCCGCCAGCTCCACCGCCGAAGTCCCCGAGCACGATGAGCACGACCACGCGGCTCCGCCCAGCTCATCGTCTAAAACCTTGCCCACCGCCGAAACCGATGCCCTGATGGACCCTTACATCCATAAGCACGACGACGCCGAAACCGCTGATTTCCTGGAGCCCGCCGTGAAAACCAAGCTTCACGCCGTGCTCGACCAGATGTGGGCCGCCGAGCTGCGGCTGCGCACCGGCCAGCTCGCGGCCGCCCGCCCCTACGAGTATCGCGCCCTGCGCCTACTGAAAGAAGTGCAGCAGCAAACCCGCGTGTTCGTCAAGAAAGCCGGCTTTACGCCGCCGCCCATGCCCGAGGCCACCCTACGCCTCACTGGTGAGCTAGCCGGAGCCGCCGTGCCCCAGCGCCAGCAAACCCTGCCCGCGCCCAACCCGCAGCCCACCGTGCGCGCCGCCCTGCGCTGGCTGGCCGCCGCCGACCAGGGCCAGCCCACC
>JALYUH010000338.1 GCA_030853985.1 Bacteroidota bacterium
TAAATCGTCCGTCACAGGCGGCACCAAGGTGCTCTCCAACCGTATCGTGGTGCAGGTGACCACCGCCCCCGGCGAGTCGTTCCTCGACAAGATGATTGCGCTGGTGGAAGGCGCTTCGCGGCAGAAAACGCCCAACGAAATTGCCCTCACCATCCTGCTGGCCGGTTTCACGCTGGTGTTCGTGATTGTGTGCGTGACGCTGGCGCCTTTCGCCGAATACTCGAAAACGCCCATTGCCATCTCGGCCTTCATCGCCCTGTTTGTGTGCCTGATTCCGACCACCATCGGTGGGCTGCTCTCGGCCATCGGCATTGCCGGCATGGACCGCGCGTTGCGGGCCAACGTCATCACCAAGAGCGGCAAAGCCGTGGAAACGGCCGGCGACATCGACGTGCTGCTGCTGGATAAAACCGGCACCATCACCATCGGCAACCGCAAGGCCACGCACTTCTGGCCCGCGCCGGGCGTGGCCATGCAGGAGTTCATCGAGCAGGCCACCGTCAGCTCCCTCACCGATGAAACGCCCGAGGGCAAGAGCATCGTGGAGCTGGCCCGCGACAATAAAGTGGACCCCGCCCAGCTCCGCAATAGGCTGGAAGGTGCCGAGCTCATCAAGTTCACCGCCGAAACCCGTTCCTCCGGCGTCACGCTGGCCGGCGGCACCCGCATCCGCAAGGGCGCGGCCGATGCCATCCGCAAGCTGGCCGAAGCCGCCGGCCACGCTTACCACGACGACGTGGCCGACCGCGTGAAGGCGGTGGCCAGCAACGGCGGCACCCCGCTGGTAGTGAGCGAAAACGACCGGGTGCTCGGCGTAGTGGAATTGCAGGATATCATCAAGCCCGGCATCCAGGAGCGGTTTGCGCGGCTGCGGGCCATGGGCATCAAAACCGTGATGGTGACCGGCGACAACCCGCTGACGGCCAAATTTATCGCCGAAAAAGCCGGGGTCGATGACTTCATCGCCGAAGCCAAGCCGGAGGACAAAATGCAGTACATCCGCGCCGAGCAGCAACTGGGCAAGCTGGTGGCCATGATGGGCGACGGCACCAACGACGCCCCCGCCCTGGCTCAGGCCGACGTGGGCGTAGCCATGAACTCGGGCACCCAGGCCGCCAAGGAAGCCGGCAACATGGTCGACCTCGACAACGACCCCACCAAGCTCATCGAAGTAGTCGAAATCGGCAAGCAGCTGCTCATGACGCGCGGCACGCTGACGACGTTTTCCATCGCCAACGACGTGGCTAAGTACTTCGCTATCGTGCCCGCGCTGTTCATGGTCGCCATTCCGGCCCTGGGAGCCCTCAATGTGATGGGTCTGAAATCGCCGCAGTCGGCCATTCTTTCGGCCGTGATTTTCAACGCCCTCATCATCCCGGCGCTGGTGCCGCTGGCGCTGAAAGGCGTGGCCTACAAGCCAGTGGGCGCGTCGGCCCTGCTGCGGAGAAACTTGCTGATTTATGGGCTGGGCGGGGTAATTGTACCCTTCATCGGCATTAAAATTCTTGACCTGATTGTGGGAGTGTTTTTATAATTCCTGTTTCCCGTTTGCTCGCACAGAGTTCACAGAGTTTCACAGAGAAAAACTCCTTTGACCCCGTGAACTCCGTGCGAAAAAAAATAACCACCAACAAACATGAAATCCCAACTCATTTCCTCTCTCCGCCTCACCCTCGCCCTGATGGTGCTGTGCTGCGTGCTTTACCCGGCCCTGGTATGGGCCGTAGCCCAGGCGGCCCCCGGCGCGGGCGAAGGCGTTCAAATCCGTCGTAATGGCCGCGTGATGGGCTTCGCCAACGTGGGCCAGAAGTTCGACAAGCCCGAATATTTCAACCCGCGCCCCTCGGCGGCCGACTACCACGCCGATGCCAGCTCGGGCTCGAACAAAGGCCCCAGCAACCCCGAATACCTGGCCGTGGTGAAGGCCCGCCTCGATACGTTCCTGCTGCAAAACCCCGGCGTAAAAGCCGCCAACGTGCCCGCCGAGCTGATTACGGCCAGCGGCTCGGGGCTCGACCCGCACCTTTCGCCGGCCGGGGCGCTGGTGCAGGTGGCCCGCGTGGCCGCTGCCCGCCAGCTCGATGTGGCCCGCGTGCAAACGCTGGTGCAGCAGCAAATCGAGACCAACCCCATCGGTCCTGACCGCGTGAATGTTCTCCAATTAAACTTGGCCCTCGACGCACTAACGGCCAAGTAGCTTCTTTTGCACAAAAATATCCGATGAAATTTCCTGCTTTCCTGCTGCTGGCCGCCTTTCCGCTGGCCGCCGCTGCCCAGACTATGCCCGATGCTCCGCTGCCCGCCCCGGCCCCGCCCGCCGTGCCCAGCCCCATCACCACCTACGGCTTCGTGGATGCCTATTACGGCTACGATTTCAACCACGCCAACGGCAACGACCGGCAGTCGTTCCTCTATTCGCACAGTCGCCAGAACGAGTTCACCATCAACCAGGGCCTCGTGGGGATGCGCTACGACGATGGCAAGGTGCGCGGGGCCGTGGGCCTGCACGCCGGCACCTACGTGAGCGCCAACTATGCCGCCGAGGACCCCGTGCTCAAGCACGTGTACGAGGCCTACGCCGGCTTCCGGCCCTTTGCCAAGGCTTGGCTCGATGTGGGTATTTTTAGCTCGCACATCGGGTTCGAGTCGGCTATTTCGAAGGATAACTGGACGCTGACCCGCTCGGTGATGGCCGAGAATTCGCCCTACTACGAGTCGGGGGGGCGCTTTACCTACGAAGTTGGCCCCAAACTAACCCTGGCCGCGCTGGTGCTGAATGGCTGGCAGAACATCCGCGAAACCAACCAGGGCAAGGCCCTGGGCACCCAGATTCAGTGGCGGCCCACGGCCAAAGTTTTGGTGAACAGCAGCACGTTTTACGGCAACGAGCAGCCGCAGGACTCGCTCAAGCGCCGCCGCTATTTCCATAATTTCTACGTCACCTACGCCGCCGCCGAGCGCCTGAATCTGGCGC
>JALYUH010000399.1 GCA_030853985.1 Bacteroidota bacterium
CCCTATTACATATTGCTATCGGTGCAGCCGGTGCTTCCGCCTTGATTATTGCCATGACCCATCTATTCTGGATGGTGCCATTGTGGGCTGGCGCAGCGCCTGCAGCAGCGGCTGATTCCGGAAAATATTTTGGAATGCTGCTGGGGTCAACTGCCGCCGCCGGAATTGGCTTTAATGCGTGGTTAGCCAGCTTTCACAGAGTGCGGCGGGAAGGTCGGGGCGATATCCGCGTCAAATGGCTGCTGTTGCCGTTGCTACTGTTGCTGCCCTGTTTCGTGCATTTTGTTGGATTTCGGCAGTATAACTATCGGGAAATCGCCCGAAATCAAGCTATTTTAGACCGTTATCGCCTGCAAAAAATGTCGGATAAAACCGAGTAAAAAAAGCCCTGATTCAAATATGAAAGTCGTCGGCTTCACCTTCGTTCGTAACGCCCTCAATTACGATTATCCCGTGCTCGAAAGCATTAATTCGCTGCTGCCGCTGTGCGATGAGGTAGTCGTTGCCGTGGGCAACTCCGACGACGGGACACTGGCCCTGATTCAAAACATCAACTCTCCCAAAATCCGCATTATTGAAACCGTGTGGGACGATACCTTGCGCGAGGGCGGCCGGGTGCTGGCCGTGGAAACCGATAAGGCGCTGGCCGCTGTGCCCGCCGATGCCGACTGGGCCATTTACCTGCAAGCCGACGAGGTGTTGCACGAGGCCGATTATGCTGCCATCCAGGCCGGCATGGAACGCTGGAAAGATGATAAAGCGGTGGAAGGGCTGCTGCTGAGCTACCGCCATTTCTATGGCTCTTACGACTACGTGGGCGATTCCTACCGCTGGTACCGGCGTGAAATCCGCATTGTGCGGCCCGGCATTGGGGTGCAGTCGTACCGCGACGCGCAGGGCTTCCGGCGGGCCGACAACCGCAAGCTGCGCGTGAAGCTGCTCGAGGCCACCGTGCACCACTACGGCTGGGTGAAGCCGCCGGCCGCCATGCAGCGCAAGCAGGAAACCTTCAACAAGCTCTGGCATTCGGACGAGTGGATGGCGCAAAACGTAGCCGCCACCGAGGAGTTCGACTACAGCCAGGTCGATTCGTTGCAGCGCTTTACGGGCACGCACCCGGCCGCCATGCAGCCGCGTATCGATGCCCAGAACTGGCACTTCGCCCACGACATGAGCCGCAACCGCTACCGCTTCAAGGACCGATTCAAGCAAATGCTGGAGCGGCTGACGGGCTACCGGCTGGGCGAGTACCGCAACTACGAGCTGCGCTAAATCTAACTGACGTTATGGCTTCCTGGCTTCCGCTTGCCCTGCTCACGGCCCTGTGCCTGGCCCTGTACAACTTCTTTATTAAGCTGGCTTCAGGGCACCTGGCGCCGGCCGTGGGCGCGGTGGTGCTGCAATTGGTGGCCGCCGCGCTGGGGGCCGCGTGGCTGTTGAAACTGAAGCTGCAAGGCCAGCCGGTGGCGCTAAATGGCACCGGGCTGGGCCTGGCGGCGCTGGCCGGCTTGGGCGTGGGGCTGGCTGAAATTCTGACGTTCGTCGTGTTTCAGCGGGGCGTGCCGTCGTCGGTGGGCACGCCGGTGATTGTGGGTGGCTCGGTGCTGCTTACAGCGGTGCTGGGCCTAGTGGTGCTGCGCGAAAGCCTGAGCCTGGCGCAGGCCGGCGGGCTGGTGTGCATCGTGGTGGGCATTGCGCTGCTGGCGCGCGGGCACTAGGCGGCTTAGTTGGCTAGGTGCCAGTAGGGCGGCTGGCCGGCGCGGGGTGGCGCTTCGCGGACGCGATAAATTTCCACATCAGCGTTTCGGAATACCGGGGCGTAAGCAAAGGCGGGCTGAAAATAGCCGCGCTTATTGGGAAATGCTACCACGTACTTGTACGCGCGGTTGGGCTGGGGTTCAAAATCGGGCTCCCAGAATTGTCCCGGTGATTCGGAATGAAAGTAGAGGTTAAAGAAAATACCGTGGGTTGGTTCCGGAACCAGGGTAGGGCCGGGCTCGTGGGTGGCTAGCCAGCGGTACGCTTCGTGGTAAGCGGCGTTGTGCTGGAGCGTGGGCTGGTTTTCGCGGTTCAGACTTCGGAGCTGATAGGCTGCCCAGCCCAACCCTACTGCCAGCAGCATAAGCTGTTTGGTGCGGCGCAGGGTAGTGGTGCGCAGTATTTCCTCAACCACCAAAGCGAGTAGCAGATACACAAAGAACGACTTGTAGAAGAGGGTCCGGCTCGGGGCAAACACCCGTTGCACAACCAGCATCAGGTACGGAATACCGATAAACCACAAACTGAAATACCCCAGGCGCGCCCAGCCAATGGCTGGTTGCCGAGTAGTTTGCCGGGCCTGCCACAAGTACCAACAGGTAGCCGCTAGCACGGCGAGCGTGAGGA
>JALYUH010000452.1 GCA_030853985.1 Bacteroidota bacterium
GCGCAGCAGCGTCTTGTTCCAGGTAGAATACGTTTCCTGAAAATTGCGGCCCGTATCGAGCGTGAATACCCGAATGGGTAATTCGTGCTCAAAAATGAAGTGGGTAATCAGCTGGTCCTCAAGCCCGAAGGAAGTGGAAAAAGATGCCCGGCCGGGAAAGTGGTCGGCCAGTAGTGCCAGGGTTTCGGGCACCGAATGGCCGGGCAGGTAGCGGCGTAGGTCATCGACCTGCGCTTCAAGGGTAGCATCCATACGGAGAAGGGGAGCGGTGTTTCGGGCACGAAAACACCCAGGGGAAATGGACCGACGCGGCAGCGCATTTCGGGCAGGTAGCGCGCGGCTAACCCTGGCAGGAAATGGCAGTACCCGAACGGAATAATAGGCGGCCGGCGGCCGCGCTAAGCGGCGTTAACAGCTCCGCATAACCCCGGCGCGCATTCGGCCGGAGCTGCACATACAACAACACCCATGCTGTAAGGCAGCAAGCGAAGTGGTCGTAAAGCGGAGGTTGTTAAAGCGGCACACGGCAACTTGTTTTTATATGGTCAGGACTTGGCACCGTTCCAGCAAGTAGCTGGGGGTTGCCGGCGTTTCGTCGAGCCTGTCTCTCCGCGCCTCTGTATAAAAACAATCCTTCTGGCAAGAGGAATTGATGCCCCAAAGGTAGAGTAGGAATTTCCGAAATTCCAAATAATTTGTTAAGTAGCTGAAAACCAATGGGGCAACCTCCCGTTAGAGAGGCTGCCCCGTTGGTTTTGCCTGCGGTGTAAGCAGGAAGCGCGCGTTAGCTACTAAAACCCACCCTTATCGAGGTTTAAATCTTCCTTGGGCTCGGCGCCCATGAAGGGATAGGGGTACTCCGTGGGCGGGTTAAACGTCTCTTTGATAGCGCGGGGCGACACCCAACGCTGGAGGTTGAGCAGTGAGCCCGCCTTGTCGTTGGTGCCCGAGGCGCGGGCGCCGCCGAAGGGCTGCTGGCCCACCACGGCGCCGGTGGGCTTGTCGTTGATGTAGAAGTTGCCGGCCGCGTTCACCAGCTTCTTGGCAGCGAGGTCGATGGCGTAGCGGTCTTGTGAGAAAATGGCGCCGGTGAGGGCGTAGGGCGAGGTGCTGTCGACCAGCTCCAGGGTTTGCTCAAACTGCTCGGCATCATAGACATACACCGTTACGACGGGGCCGAACAGCTCATCGCACATGGTTACGTACTTGGGGTCGTTGGCCCGGATAACGGTGGGCTGCACGAAGTAGCCTTTCGACTTGTCGTGGTGGCCGCCCACCACAATTTCGGCGTCGGGGCTGGCCTTGGCCTCGTCGATGTACTTGGCGAGCTTATCGAAGCTGGCTTCGGTGATTACGGCGTTGATGAAGTTGTTAAAGTCTTCGACATCACCCATTTTCATCGACTCCACGTCCTGCTTCACGTAGCCCAGAATCTCGTCGGCGAGGTTGGAGGGCAGGTATACGCGCGAGGCGGCCGAGCACTTCTGGCCCTGGTACTCAAACGCACCACGCGAAATGCCGGTGGCCACGGCCTTGGCGTGGGCCGAGGGGTGGGCAATGATGAAGTCCTTGCCGCCGGTTTCGCCCACAATGCGTGGGTACGACTTGTAGCGGTGGATATTCTGCCCGATTTCCTGCCAGATGGTTTGGAATACCTTGGTCGAGCCCGTGAAGTGGATACCCGCGAAGTCGCGGTGCTTGAAAATGATGTCGCCGGCCACCGGGCCGTCCACAAAAATGAGGTTGATGACGCCGGCCGGTACGCCGGCTTCCACGAACAAATCCATTAGCACCTGAGCCGAATAAATTTGCGGGTAGGCGGGCTTCCACACCACTACGTTGCCCATGAGGGCGGCCGCCATGGGCAGGTTGCCAGCAATGGAGGTGAAGTTGAAGGGCGTGAGCGCAAATACGAAGCCTTCGAGCGGGCGGTGCTCCAGGCGGTTCCACATGCCGGGTGCCGACTCGGGCTGCTGGCGGTAGATTTCCTGCATGAAATACACATTAAAGCGCAGAAAATCAATAAGTTCGCAAGCAGCATCGATTTCGGCCTGGAACGCGTTTTTGCTCTGGCCCAGCATGGTGGCTGCGTTGAGGCGGGCGCGGTAGGGGCCGGCTAGCAGCTCAGCGGCCTTCAGGAAAATAGCGGCGCGCTCCTGCCAGGGCAGCTCGGCCCAGGTGCTAATGGAACTGTTCGAGGAAGCGGGCGTACCGGCCGGCGTCATCAACATGGTTTACGCCGACGGCCCGGTGGTAGGCGACGTCATTTTCAAGCACCCCGACTTCGCTGGTATCCACTTCACTGGCTCCACCAAGGTATTCCAAACCATCTGGCAGGAAATCGGCCACAACATTCACCGCTAC
>JALYUH010000470.1 GCA_030853985.1 Bacteroidota bacterium
CGCTAAAACCGCCGCTCCCACTCCTGCCAAAACGGCCAAACCAGCCCCGGCTGCCACGCTCCCCGCCGATTTCGGCCCCCACCTCCAGCCCGGCATGGGGGCCGTGCCACACTCCGAAGGCACCACCTTCCGGGTGTGGGCCCCGCACGCCGACGCGGTGGCCGTTATCGGTTCTTTCAACAACTGGGAAGGCACCGCCACGCCGCTGCAGCACGAAGCCGACGGCTACTGGGCCGTGGACGTGCCCAACGCCCGGCCCGGCGACGAATACAAATACCACCTCACCAACGGCAACCAAACCTTTGACCGCAACGACCCCTACGCCCGGCAGGTTACGAACTCGGCCGGCTCGTCGGTGGTGCACGACCCCAACTTTGACTGGGGCGACGACCATTTCCAGATGCCCGCCTGGAACGAGCTGGTGATTTACGAGCTGCACGTCGGCACCTTCAACGCCCCCGACGCCGAGCGCGTGGGCACGTTTATGAGCGTGGCCGAAAAGCTGCCTTATCTGCGCAATTTGGGCATTAATTGCATCGAACTGCTGCCGGCCACGGAGTTTCCGGGCAGCCGCTCGTGGGGCTACAACCCGGCGTGCCCGTTTGCGCTCGAAAGCGACTACGGCGGGCCGGTGGCCTTCAAGGAATTGGTGAAGGCGGCCCATGCCCACGGCATTGCGGTGGTGCTCGACGTGGTGTACAACCACTTCGGCCCCGGCGACCTCGACCTGTGGCAGTTTGATGGCTGGAGTGAGAACGACGGCGGCGGCATCTACTTCTACAACGACTGGCGCGCCAAAACGCCCTGGGGCGACAACCGCCCCGACTACAGCCGCCCCGAGGTGCGCCAATACATCCGCGACAACGCCCTGATGTGGCTGACCGACTACCGCTGCGACGGCCTGCGCGCCGATGCCATTGCCTTCATCCGCAACGTGAACGGCGAGGAAAACCCCGATGAGGACCTGCCCGAAGGCTGGAGCCTGATGCGCTGGATTAACGAGGAAATCGACCTGACGATGCCCTGGAAAATCACCATCGCCGAGGACCTGCGCGGCAACCCCGCCATCACCGAAGCCACCGAGCTCGGCGGCCAGGGCTTCGACACGCAGTGGGACGGCTCGTTCGTATACCCCATCCGCGATGCGCTCACGACGCCCAACGACGCCGACCGCGACATGCACGCCGTGGCCCAGGCCCTCACACAGCTCTACAACGACAACGCCTTCCGCCGCGTCATCTACACCGAAAGCCACGACGAAGTGGCCAACGGCAAGAGCCGCGTGGCCGAGGAAATTGTGCCCGGCGCGGCCGACCATTGGTTTGCCAAGAAGCGCACCACTCTGGGCGCGGCCCTGGTGCTGACGGCCCCCGGCATCCCGATGATTTTTCAGGGCCAGGAAATGCTGGCCGATGGCTCATTCGTCGATACCGAGCCCGTGCAGTGGCAGCACGCCGAGGTGCGCGGCGGCCTCGTCACCCTCTACCGCGACCTCATCAGCCTGCGCCGCAACTACCACGGCACCACGCGCGGCCTGGGCGGCCAGCACACCCAGGTTTTCCACATCAATAATGAGGAGAAGCTGGTGGCCTTTGCCCGGCAGGCCGGGGAGGGCGGCCCCGGCGACACGACCGTGGTGCTGGCCAACTTCGCCAACCAGGCCCACGATGCCTACACCATCGGCCTGCCCGGCCCGGGCACCTGGACGGTGCGCTTCAACAGCGACTGGCAGGGCTACGACGGCGACTTTGGCGACATGCCCAGCTTTGGCATGGAGGCCGAGGCCGGCGAGCACGACGGTTTTGGCTGGCACGGCCGCATTGCCATTGCCCCGTATGCGGTGCTGATTTTGTCGCAGGAAGGGTAGAATTCCGGTGCCAAGCTGAACCGAAAAGGCCCATTATGCAGCGCGCAGCGCAACATCTTTACCTCGAAAGTAATCCATTTTACTGTTGAGGCAGAGATGCTGCGCTGCGCTTTGCATAACGGTTTAAGGTGAATTCATTCCATCTGCTCCCCCATGAACCCAACTCCATCGCCCGACCTTCCGCCGGACTCTGCGCTGCCCAAAAACCCGGCTCCGCCTCTGGCCGCCCAAATCAACCGGCCCAACTCGGAGTTGAAAAATGCCCTGTTCATCACGGCCGGCGTGTTTTCGGCGGCGTTTGGGCTGAAGTCCTTCCTGCTCTCCAGCCATTTCATTGATGGCGGCGTAACGGGGGTTTCGATGCTGCTGGCGGCCGCGTTCCAGCTGCCGCTCTCCATTTTGATTCTGGTGATTAACCTGCCGTTTATCGCCTTGGGCTATAACCAGTTGGGCCGGCGCTTTGCCTTGCGCAGCGCGCTGGGCATTGGCGGGCTGGCACTGGTGCTGGCCGTAGTGCCTTTCCCCGACGTGACGCACGACCTGCTGCTCACGGCCGTATTCGGCGGCGTGTTCATCGGGGCCGGCATTGGGCTGGCCATGCGCGGTGGGGCCGTGCTCGATGGCACCGAAATCGCGGCCCTGCTCGTGAGCCGCTACCTGGTGCTACTCAAAGTGAGCGACTTAATTCTGATTCTTAACGTCGTTATTTTCGGCGTGGCGGTGCTGGTGCTGGGCACCGAGCCGGCCCTGTACTCCATGCTCACCTACTTCGCCGCCGCCCGCGTGCTGGAGTTCGTGCTCAACGGCATCGAGCAGTACACGGGCGTCACCATCGTATCGGAGCACAGCGAGGCGGTGCGCAAGGTCATCACCGAACAGCTGGGCCGGGGCGTCACGATGTACCAGGGCAAATCGGGCTACGGCAAGCGCGGCGAGCTGGGCATCGAGCGCGACATCGTGTTCACCGTGGTCACCCGGCTGGAGCTGCCCGCCCTGCGCACGGCCGTGCAGGAAATCGACCCGCAAGCTTTCATCGTGCAGTATCGAGTTGATGACGCGCAGGGCGGCATCATCAAGAAGCGGGCGCTGCACTAATTTTTTTCAACAAAAGGACCGTCATGCTGAGTGCAGCCGAGGCATCTCGCGTGCAATGGCAAACCAATCGTTGAAAAAGATTAGTGGTGGCACGCGAGATGCCTCGGTCTCTGCTTCATGCGCAGAATGCTCGGCACGACGGTCTACTATCCATAACCCTCCTCGTTGCTTTCCTACCCCGCCGCCCCGCAGTTCCACGCTCCCGCCGGCCTCATCATTGGCCGGGCCGAGGGGCCGGTGGTGCGCGCCACGGGCATCCGCTACGCCCGGGCCGCCCGGTTCCGGCCCCCCACGCTCGAGCCGCCCGC
>JALYUH010000112.1 GCA_030853985.1 Bacteroidota bacterium
GGGTGGCGCCCCGGCCGTTGTCGCGCACTTCCACCCGCAGCTGCTCGCCCTCGCGGAGGGCCTCGATGCGCACCAGGGCCTCGCCGGCCAGCTGCTCGATGCCGTGCACCATGGCATTTTCGACCAGCGGCTGGAGTAGAAATTGCGGAAACAGGCAGTCGCGGGTATCCGGCGCAATGGCCAGCTCAACGTGCAGGCGGTCCTGAAAGCGAATCTGCTGAATGTGCAGGTATTTGGTGACAAACTGCAACTCCTCGCGCAGGGGAATGAGCTGGGCGTCGTCGTTGGCGATGACGGCCCGGAGCAAGTCGCTGAGCGCAGTAACCATGTCGATGGCGCGCTCATTCTCCTCTTCCAGAATCAGGCCCACAATGGCGTGGTGCGTGTTGAAGAGGAAATGGGGGTTGAGCTGCATTTTCAGGGCCTGCAGCTGCGCGCCGGAAAGCTGCGCCTTGAGCTGCTCGTTGGCCAGCTCGTAGCGGGCGTTTTGGCGGTGCAGGGCCTGGTTGCGGGCGGCATAGGTCACCACGCTGTACACAAACGCCAGCAGCATATACATGGCCAGCGCATTGCTGAGCCGCAGGAGCGCGCTGGCCCACACGCCATCGGGGCCCCACGCGCGGCCAGTGCGCAGCCCCAGCACCTGGTAGAGCACGGCGTAGGCCACGCCCGCAATAAGCAGGTTGAGGGCGAATGCGGCGACCAGATGCACCGCCAGGTGGCGGGCCAGCCTCCCTGGCTGCCGCGGCGAGGTGAGGGGCGCGCGATGCACCAGGTACAGAATGAGCGGCGTGCTTACCCACCAGAGCCCACTGCGCAGCAGCATATCCAGCGTTTCGGTGCGGGTGAGGCCGTGGCCCGCCTGCAGGGCCCAGTAGGCGTTGGTTTGCAGGTAGCCCAGCAGGGCGAAGCTGCTCCAGAACAAGGCGGCCAGCCCCCAGAACAGGCGGGGGCGCACGGGAATGCCGGCGGCCTGACACACGGTTTGCAAGAGGTTCATGAGGCTGAATGTACGCTTTCGCTTAGAGGTACGACAGCCACCAGGAGGCATGGCGCTGCTTGTAGCGCTGGTACCAGCGGCAGGGCCAGTACAGCGCCAGCACTACCAGGGCCCACACCACGTAGGCGCGCAGCAAGCTGGGGTGGTAGGTAGCGGGCCACTCCTTGACGGAAGCAAAGGAGAAGTTTACCGCCTGGCCAAAGGCCAGCCGGGTCCAGACCCAGGCCGCGCCGCTGATGAGCAGCAGGTGCACCACGAAGTAGAAAAACGGCACCCGCCCAAAGGTTCGCAGCCAACGGGCCGGCCGGCTGGTCGCCTGTTCTGCCACGCTGAGCAGCAGCAGTGCGCCGCCCAAGGTGAGGCACAGAAACAGCAGCGATGGCGGATACTTCGTCACGTTCAAAAAAGAAAGCAACGTGTAGCCGGGGCCACGCGGCTGCACACTCCACGGCGCGGGGTCGCCGTACCAGTTGGTGGCGCGCAATACCACGAACAGCGCCAGGGCCGCCAGGCCGGCCAAGCGCAGGCGGCGGTTGCGCTGCGGCAGCGGCAGTGCAAACCAGGGCCCCAGCACGTATCCGGCCAGCATCACGCCCAGCCACGGGCCAACGGAGTAGGCCACCAGCGCCGGGGGCAGGGGCCCCAGTGGCAGTAAAAAGGGCGGGTTGTGCAGCAGGGCCCAGCCGGCGTTGCTCGCCGTAACGGGCTGGATAACCGGCAGCGCGTTGTGCCCCGCAACAATTACCACGGCCAGTACCGCCAGCACGCCTCTGGGCAGCCAGATAAGGGCGGCCAGCAGCACCATGCCGGCCCCAATAGCCCAGATGACTTCCAGCAAAATCATATTGGCCTGCCATTGCAGCACGAAGCTGATGAGCACCACTTCTACGGCCACCAGCCACAGGCCCCGCGAAAATAGAAAACCGCTCGTGCGGGCACGGGATGGCTGCTTTCGGCCATACAACCAGATACTTACGCCCGATAGAAACACGAACGTGGGCGCGCAAAAATGCGTCACCCACCGCGTGAAAAACAGCGCCGCCGAAGCCTGCGCGACGTCTTCGGCCCGCATCGTCATCGGGGTCCAGAATTCGCGGATGTGGTCCAGGGCCATGATAACCATGACCAGCCCGCGCACAACATCGACGGCCTGCACGCGGGGCCGCTCGGCCGCGGGGGGCAGGGCCGCGACCTCGTTTGCTGCGAAGACCAGGGTGGCTAGCCCAGCGCGGCTGGCTGGTAAAGAAGCAGGCTGATTCATGGCTACGGGGTGCAGCGAGTGGGTGGTTAAGCTACGAAGGAATGGAAGCGCGGCGAAGGTCGGTTCCAAAACCTTCCGAATCGCCGGCTTTTTTATCCGACCCGCCTTTTTGTCGGGACGAACCCCACGCCGGGGCATAGCCGCACTACGGTATGCCGGGCTTCCAGGCCTTAGCTGGCTGGCCTACTGAATCGGCGGCAAAAAGCGGCAGCCGCTCGTTGAAACCAGGGGTGTTGTAAGGCGGAGTATACTGAGCAGCATTTCGCCACCCGCCTGGCCGTGGAGGACCTGGCGGCGCGGCCTGAGCCACCGCAGCTTCGGGCGCCGCTTCCAAAAAGCGACCAGCAACACCGTGGTCGAATACAGGTAGCGGGTAAGAATTGAGGCTGCCAAACTGCACCTGGAGTCGTCGCTAGTCAACATGAGCAAAATCCTGCACCAAGCAGTAAGCTCCTCGGTAGCGGCAAGGCTGGCACCGCCAGAGAATTCAGACATTAAAATCGTATTAAAAGCGGGTTACTTTTTGGGCAGACTTGCGTAGTAGAGCCGGGCGAAACGCGGTACTGGCCACGCTTCGCCTGGCAACAAAGCCCATTCATCCGCTCTCCCACCATTGGCATGAAAGAAACCCGCGACAGTATTCAGGACATTTGGGGCCCCCGCACCGGCTACGAAGGCCAGTGGCCCGAACGCGTGGATGAGCGCACCACCGAGGAGCCCGACCACTGGGTGCAGTCGGCCTGCGTGCTGTGCTCCAACGGCTGCGGCATGGATATCGGCGTGAAGGACGGCCGCATTGTGGGCGTGCGCGGCCGGGGCGTCGACCGCGTGAACCACGGCCGGCTGGGGCCCAAGGGCCTGCACAGCTGGGCCGCCAACCACAGCCCCGACCGCCTGACCACGCCGCAAATTCGGCGCAATGGCCAGCTGGAAGACGCGACCTGGGACGAGGCCATGGACCTGATTGTGCGCAAGTCGAAGGAGTTGATTACCAAGCACACCAGCAGCTCGATTGGCTTTTACACCTCCGGCCAGCTGATGCTGGAAGAATATTACGCCCTGGCCATTGTGGGCAAGGCCGGCCTGGGCACCCCGCACATGGACGGCAGCACGCGCCTGTGCACGGCCACCTCGGCCGCCGCGCTCAAGGTTTCTTTCGGCTCCGATGGGCAGCCGGGCTCCTACACCGACCTCGACACCACCGAGGCCATTTTGCACGTGGGCCACAACATCGGCTCCCAGCAAACGGTACTCTGGACGCGCATCCTGGACCGGCTGGCGGGCCCTAACCCACCCAAGCTCGTCGTTATCGACCCGCGCTTAACCTACACCGCCGAGAAGGCCACCGTGCACCTCACGCCCAAGCCGGGCACCAACATCCCGGTGCTGAACGGCCTGCTGCGCCTCGTGATAGAGGCTGGCCATATCGACCCGGCCTACATCGCGGCCCACACCACGGGGTTTGACGAGCTGAAGAAAATCCTGGACAAGTGGACGCCCGAGCGCGTGGAAGGCGTGTCGGGGGTGCCGGCCGCTCAGCTGCGGGCGGCGGCGGCCATCCTGGGCGAGTGCAAAACACTGGTATCCACGGCCTTGCAGGGTGTTTACCAATCGATGCAGGGTACGGCGGCCGCCGTGCAAATCAACAACCTGCACCTGCTGCGCGGGCTGATTGGCAAGCCGGGCTGTAGCATTTACCAGATGAACGGGCAGCCCACGGCGCAAAATACCCGCGAGTGCGGGGCCGACGGCGACCTGCCCGCTTTCCGTAACTGGGGCAACGCCAAGCACATCCAGGAGCTGGCCGACTTGTGGAACGTGCATCCCGACCAGATTCCGCACTGGTCGCCGCCCACGCACGCCATGCAAATCTGGCGCTACTGCGAAACCGGCTCCATCAAGCTGCTCTGGATTAGCGGCACCAACCCGCTGGTGTCGATGCCGGAGCTGGCCCGCGTTCGCAAGATTGTGGAGAAGGAAGATTTGTTCATCGTGGTGCAGGATGCTTTCGCGAACGAAACCAGCCAGTATGCCGACGTGGTGCTGCCCGCCGCCATCTGGGGCGAAAAAACGGGCTGCTTCACCAACGTCGACCGCACGGTGCACATCACCCACAAGGCCATCGACCCGCCCGGCCAGGCGCGCTCCGACTTCGATATTTTCGTGGATTACTCCCGGCGCATGGACTTCCGGG